>NZ_JACSOE010000046.1:0-35979 GCF_014349115.1 Alteromonas sp. BZK5
AACTGCACTCAAATGGTACAGCTCCATAGTCGACGGGGCCTGGACCGCAGGCACATGGAATTAAATTCGTGGGGATCCCTCAGGGTCAGAGTACTTTTTTAAGCTATCGGGCCAGAGTAGGTTCTGACCCCGTTTTATGTTGATGCCTTTCGTTAGCCATTCTGATGCTAAAAAGGCGATTAACCAAAGTAATGTACTCTGACCCCAAATTAAATGTACTCCTGACCCCATTATTTAGGCTTTGGTGAGTGCGTCGTCGATATCTTTTGCGCTGTGGCGGTTTTCTAACTGACCATCGTCACCCCAGGTCTTATTGACAATACGGCCACGTTTAACGCCTTCTCGCTGCTCTAGTTGCTTAGCCCAGCGGACTAAATTGGTGTACTCGTGCACTTGAAGGAAAGTGGCTGCATCGTACAGATTTCCGAGCACTAAATTACCGTACCACGGCCATATAGCCATGTCAGCGATACTGTACTCGCTACCTGCCATGAACTCATTGTTTGCTAAGTGCTTGTCTAGCACATCTAACTGACGCTTAGTTTCCATGGTAAAGCGGTTGATAGGATATTCCATTGGATATGGCGCATAGCTGTAGAAGTGCCCGAAACCACCGCCTAAGTAAGGCGCTGACCCCACCTGCCAAAACAGCCAGTTGAAACATTCCGCCTTTGCATGGGCGTCTTGCGGAATGAACTTACCGAATTTTTCCGCCAAGTAAACTAAGATTGACCCAGACTCGAATAGCTTGGTTTCTGGTGACGTTGTCGTGTCGACCATAGCAGGAATTTTACTATTCGGATTAACGTCGACAAACCCAGAAGAAAACTGATCGCCCTCACCAATGTTAATCAGCCAAGCGTCGTATTCTGCTTCGCTCACGCCAGCTACCAACAACTCTTCAAGCATGATGGTAACTTTCTGACCATTGGGCGTAGCTAACGAGTATAGCTGCAAACCATGTTCACCATTAGGACGAGCCTTCTCATGGGTAGCGCCTGACACAGGACGATTAATGCTGGCCCACTTGTTGCCGTCATCCTCAGCCTGAGTCCAAACTTCTGGTGGTGTGTAGTTACTTTCTGTCGACATAGCAATTCCTTTAAATGACTTTATCGTTAAGGTTAGTGCAATACATAGCTACTAAGAACAGCTTTTAAAGACTTATAGCTCAACGGTGTCGACTAATAAACGGCGATATACGTTTATTGACATAAAAAAGCCGCGCTTTAGCTATATCAAGAGCGCGGCTTTATGAATAAAAGGCGAGCAGTCCGTTGCCCGCAAACTGGAACTATTCGATGGTTACCGTTGTGGTGTCCCCTGCTACAACTGTGGCAACATCAATAGTTTGTAAAAAGAAACCGTCTTCGGCGTCCTCGTCCGTTTCAGGCTCGTCAAATAGTGCTGTGCATGAAAAGCTTAGTGAATACTCGCCCTGAGGCATGAAGCCCGCTGTAAAATTGAATGTTTCATCTGACTCGCTGTACATTACAGGTACAACAGTGAAAGGGCGCAACTCGGTATCATCCACGCCTGCATCAGCGTCATCACCAAGGGCATCGAGAAGGTTTTGTTCACCTTCGTAGATATAAACTGCATTGCCAACAAACATGTCGGTTTTTACAGCGCATTTCTCGTCCATCACTAGCGTGCTATCTACTGTGCCGTTAAGCGTACCCACGTCATCATTTAACACTAAGCGAACACCGCGAGGTTTTAGCATAATAACCTCTTGACCTACTGGATCGACTAAGCTTTTTCTTAAATCGAATTCAACGGTGTAGGCTGCGTCAAAGTTAGGTTGTGCAGTAAAACCATCAAGTTTCAGTTCGCCACTTGGCACGCGAATAGGGTAAGTTCCCTCGTTAGTTACTATGTAAGAATCTTCCGTCACACTAAGACGAAGTTGGCCGTAGTCACCTACTGGGATTTCAGTATCTTCTACGATAACTTCAAACTGCTCGCCCGGTAGCGACAACAAGTCGATGCTTCGAGGATCACCATTTTCATCTTCAACTGAGAACGTGATTGGTGATTCATTGCCAATTAATTCAACTTCATCGAAATACACCACTACTTCACTGGCGTCATCTACAGGGGCGTCAGAAACTGAAAGGGAAAAGGTACTCATGGTGGGCGTGGGCTGGTCTTCGATCTTATCATCTGAGCCTCCACACGCGCTAAGCGTGGCAAGCGCAGCCATAACCAATGATGTAGAAAACGAACGTTTAACGAATCTAGAACCTAAAAAGTTTGAGTTGTTTTTCATTTTTTTCATCTCTAACACCTACCTTTCCTTTTTTGAGTATCAGGGAATGTGTTATCAATGATTGTGCCAATGAAAAATTAACCTTATATAACAAAAGCTTATTAAAAACCATTAAGAGTAAGTTGTATATCAGAGCAAGGAAATGTTGCGCATAGGCAACACCATATTACATTTGGTTGGAGTACGGCCGTGAAATGGATGAAGTTCGAGCAGTTAGACGGTGGCTTACTTCAGCTTTTGGGTTGTAAGTCATGGTGAAAGCGTTGCTCACAAGTACAAAAAAAGCAGGCTAAGCCTGCTTTTTTATAACGTTAACGGATACTAGATGCTTACCCGCTTGTAAGGGCGGTACTCTGCTTTCCAGAAGTTACGCTCAACGCTGGCGCGCAATGCGTCGTCAGACATTTCAAGAGCAAGTCCCTGTTCCATCGCTACTCTACCCACCTCAAAAGCAATCTCTCTGCTAATTTCCGCAATGGCAGCAAGGGGGGGCAATAGTGAACCCTGACCCGTGTTGACTAATGGCGACGCTGAAGCAAGTGCGTTACTTGCAGCCATCAGCATTTCGTCACTAATAAGCTTCGCTTTAGATGCAACAACACCAAGGCCAATGCCCGGGAAGATGTAAGAGTTGTTGCATTGAGCGATAGGGAATATTTTGCCATCGTACTCTACAGGCTTGAACGGACTACCTGTAGCAATAATCACTTCACCTTCTGTCCATTCAATCACTTGCTCAGGACGCGCCTCAACTTGTCGTGAGGGGTTACTTAAAGGGAAGATGATTGGCAGTTCACAACCTTGCTTCATGGCACGGATAACTTGTTCAGTGAACAAGCCTGGCTGGCCGGAAACACCAATAAGTACGTCTGGCTGCGCGCAGTGCATAACATCAAGTAGTGACGCATAATCTCCACTGAACGTCCAATCAGCCAAGTCAGCATTTTTCTGCTGAAGCTTTTGTTGGAAGTCGCGTAGACCTTCCATGCCTTCGGTTACCAAACCAAAACGGTCAATCATGAACACTTGCTTACGTGCTTGTTCATCAGTCAGGCCTTCAAATACCATTTGTTGAATGAGCATTTCAGCAATACCACAGCCTGCCGAACCCGCGCCCACGAACACCACCTTCATGTCGCGTAGCTTTTGCTGCTTGGTTTTACATGCCGCCAAAATAGTACCAAGGGTAACGGCAGCAGTGCCTTGTATATCGTCGTTAAAACAACACACGTCGTTGCGATAGCGGTTTAATAACGGCATAGCATTTGGCTGCGCAAAATCTTCAAACTGAATCATTACATCGGGCCAGCGTCGCTTCACAGCGTTAATGAACATATCAACAAATTCGTCGTATTCTTCCTGTCCAATACGCGGATGGCGCGCCCCCATATACATTGGGTCGTTTAGCAGCTTTTCGTTGTTAGTACCTACATCTAACATTACGGGTAATGTGTATGCTGGACTAATTCCACCACACGCAGTGTAAAGCGATAGTTTACCGATAGGAATGCCCATTCCGCCAATACCTTGGTCTCCCAAGCCTAAGATGCGTTCACCGTCAGTCACAACAATCACTTTCACTTTGCGCTTCGTAGCATTGCGAACAATGTCATCAAGCTGGTGACGTTCTTCATACGACACAAACAAGCCACGCGAACTGCGATATATATCTGAAAACTGCTCACATGCATCACCTACAGTAGGGGTGTAGATGATGGGCATCATCTCATCGATGTGCTTTTGAATTAGGCGGTAAAACAAGGTTTCGTTATTGTCTTGAATTGCGCGCAGATAAATATGCTTGTTTAGTGCTTCGTCAAAACTGCTGTATTGCATGTAAGCACGTTCAACCTGCTCTTCGATGGTTTCGTACCTTGGTGGCACTAGACCCGTCAGGTTAAACGCCGCACGTTCCCGCGCAGTGAAAGCACTGCCTTTATTCAGTAGGGGGGTTTCCAGCAATGAAGGGCCGGCATGAGGAATATAAAGATATCGCTGTGAATCTTCTGACATTGGTTTTCCGATAATGTGTTCAGGCAAATACATCACCTAAGCCTGAAGCGGCACGCGTGCAACGTGCCTCTTAGTAATTAGAATATTTCTTCTGGCTCAGGCGCAGTAGTCGTATCCTGCGTGGCCGGATCCAACACTTCGTCATCGCGAACATAAGTCGTTGGCTCGGTTCCCTGCAGGAAATATTCGAATAGTGTCGTATGGTCTGTTCGTCTGGTCAACTTTCCACTGGTACGATCAATGCGAACACGCACTATATTCTCTGGTACGGGCATTGGCGTATGTGGTTTATTTTCTAGAGCATGTTGCATAAATCTAATCCACGCTGGCTCAGCAGCTTTAGCTCCATCTTCAATGCCGATCATGGCATTGCCTATCCAGTTGAATTTCTCAGCATTCTTGTTAATGAGGTTTTGGTTTCGCGTAGCTCGCCCTAACTGACGCCCCATGTTGTCGAAGCCTACCCATGTGGTGGCCACTAAATCTTTGTGGAAACCACTGAACCATGTGTCTCGCGAGTCATTCGTTGTACCCGTTTTCCCAGCTATGTCAGTACGCTGAAGAATATTACGAGCACGCCAGCCGGTGCCTAACCAATAGGTCTTCTTGCTCCAATTTCCGTTTGCTCTCACAGCCGTTCGCATCATTTCTGCCACTAAGAAAGCGTTTTGAGCAGTAATAACCTGAGGCGCAATCACTTTTTCTGCAGCTTCGTCATCATCGACGTCGCCAAGTAAAATATCTTGATTTAGTTCAGCGGCAAGTAAGGCTTCAATATCGGCTTCTTCGTCTTCAGGTAGTATTTCTGGATCGCTTTGATTTTCACAACGATTGCACGCCCAAACTGGGTTTGCTTTCCAAAGCTCATCGCCGTTTTCATCAAGCACTTTGCTGATAAAATGAGGGTTTACTAAGTAGCCACCGTTCGCAATCACCGACATACCTCTTACTACTTCAAGCGGCGTATGTGAACTCGACCCAAGGGATACGGTTTCATCAAGTGGAATATCGTCTTTATTAAAACCGAAGCGTGTTAAGTAATCGGCCGTTTCTCTCAGACCAACACCACGCAATAGTCGAACCGATACCACGTTCTTCGATTTACCAAGGGCTTTACGCATTCTAATTGGGCCGTCGTACTCAGCTGGCGAGTTTTGCGGTCGCCAAGCTACACCCGTCGCCGCATTCCATTGGTTAATAGGAGCGTCATTGATGATGGATGCAAGGGTATAGCCACTGTCTAATGCAGCAGAATAAACGAAAGGCTTGATGTTCGAGCCCACTTGGCGCTTGGCCTGTGTTGCCCGGTTAAACTGGCTTTGATAAAAGCTGTAGCCACCAACAACTGCTTCAACCGCACCGTTTTTCGGATTAAGTGCGATAAACGCGCCGCTCACCTCAGGGATTTGCGAAATGCGCCACTGCCCTTCTTGCTGTCTGATATAAATGACCGCCCCTTCTTGAGTCACATCTGAAGCGGTTTTGGGGTCACTACCCTGCCTAAAGTCTGTAATGTAGCGTCGGGCCCAATCTAGTCCATCCCACTCTACTGTTATTGCTTTGCCATCTACAGACAACACTTCTATCGACTGCTCATTTACTTTCGTAACAACCGATGGCAAAAGAGGTTTAATGTGAGGAATCTCTTCAAGCACGCGCATGATTGATTCGTTATCCCACTCTTCTCGTGTTGTCTTATCACTTATGTCATAGCTCAATGAAAGTTGTGGAATCGCGTCATCCTTTCCTTCTGGCTTAGGAATATTCCATAAGTAGCCAAGGGCGCCTTTATAGCCATGACGCTCATCATAGTCATGAAGATTTCGAACCACCGCACGCTGAGCAGCTAATTGAAGATCTGACGTTGCAGTCGCAAAAACTTGGTATCCGCCGGTTTCTGCTTCTTCTTTTCCATAAATCTCTACCATTTCGTTATAAATGGTGTCGGCCAAATAAGGCGCATCCACTTCAATTTCAGCACCGTGCTTCTTCGCTGAAACTGGCGCATTGGCAGCTTCATCGAACTGCGCTTTAGTGATGTACTCTTCGTCAAGCATACGAAGTAAGACTACTCGTCTGCGTTCGACAGAACGTTGCGGCCCGCTGATAGGGTTAAGCACTGATGGCGCCTTTGGAAGACCTGCAATAGTAGCAATTTGAGCTAAAGAGAGTTCGTTAAGCGGTTTGCCATAGTACACTTGGGCGGCCGCCCCAAAACCAAACGCTCTATGGCCCAATTCGATTTTGTTGAGGTACAGCTCAAGAATTTCCTGCTTAGAAAGCTCTTGCTCCATGTGCAGTGCTATAAAGATCTCTTTGATCTTTCTGATATAGGTTTTCTCCCGACTAAGGAAAAACCCTCGTGCTAGCTGCATGGTTAACGTACTTGCTCCCTGACGCTTTTCGCCAGTAAGGACTAAACTTACTGCAGCACGCATTATACCAATGGGGTCAATACCGTGGTGTTCGTAGAAGCGACTGTCTTCGGTAGCGAGTATGGCGTTAATTAATTCTTGCGGGACTTCCTCAAGTTTTACGGGGATCCGCCGTTTAACTCCATACTGTGAAATAAGTTTTCCGTCTTTGGTGTATATCTGCATGGGTGTTTGCAGGCGTACATCCTTAAGTACAGTAACACTTGGTAGGTCAGGTTTGATATAAAAGTAAATACCTACCAGTGCTGCAAAACCAAGAAGGCCTGATAGAAAACTAAATAAAATAAGTGGTTTGATGTACTTCACTGTAACGGATACCAAGACATTTTGTTGAAATGACGTATATTTTATACGTATGTGTTATCTCTAGAACCATACGCATAAGACTATTAGAGTAACATTGTACTTTAGAGCAACTACCTTTGAAACTGGACACTTGCACATGAAATCGCTGTTTAAGAAAAAGCTGCCGCCCATTGTGGGCTTAGATATAGGCACGCGTCAAATAAAAGCGGTGTGGTTAGAGCAATCGAAAGACGGGTTCGTCCTTCAAGGGTATGCCTGTGAGCCAATTAACAAAATCGCTTTCTCTGAGCGTGATATTAAAGATTATGAGTCAGTAAGCATTGCTCTCAAGAAAATTCGAAAGTCGCTAAAAACAAAATTAAAGCTGGCAAATGTTGCGGTGGCTGGTACGTCAGTGATCAGTAAAATCGTCTATATGGACCCAGAGCAAAGCGATTACGACTTAGAAAACCAAATTGAGATCGAAGCCGACAGTCTCATTCCCTATCCGCTTGAAGAAGTATATTTGGATTTTGAAGAAATGGGGCCGAGCGCAACGCACACTGGAAAAGTAAATGTATTACTTACCGCTGCGCATAAAGATTTGGTAGACAGTCGCTTGCTGCTTGCAAGAGAAGCTAACTTTGAACCCAAAATTGTTGATATGGAAAATTATGCCATCGGCAATGCCATGGACTTTTTCCATACGCCTCATACCGAAGACATGCCACTTTGCTGTATTAATGTGGGCGCCTCGCTACTTCAAATATGCGTAATAAAAAACGGCGACGTCATCTACACCAAAGAGCACGCCTTTGGCTTAAATCAGCTAATTAACGATATTAGTGCCATTCATATGGTTGAGCGTGAAACCGCAGAGCGTCAGCTACTTGATGGCACGCTGTCTGGAAATTGGGTGGAAGATACGCTTCCTATATTTGCCGCTAACCTACAGCAAAATATCAACCGTGCATTACAAATGTATATGAGCACGCTACATGCAGAGCGCCCCACCAAAATACTGTTTAGCGGCGGTGCCGCTACTATTGAACCGTTAGTCGACATTTTAAAACAAGACTTAGGCCTAGAGGTTGATTGCTTCAATCCGTTTAGAAACATGTCGATAAACCCTAAACTTGATGCCACGAGACTTAGCAAAATTGCACCACAGCTTGCGATTGCAGCAGGTCTAGCGAGCCGGAGCTTTACGCCATGGCACATGTAAATTTACTACCTTGGCGAGAGAAGCAGCGCCAACATCAAAAACAACAATACTTGGCAGGGCTACTTGCCGTTGCCGCCATTGTAGGATTGATTTTTTGGTTCATTGGTCAAGCTATCGACCAGCAAATCAGTAATCAAAACTCGCGTAATCAATATCTTGAACGAGAAATCGCGGTTTTAGATGCGCAAATTGCAGAGATAAAAAAGGTTAAAGATAGTAAAAATGCCATTGAGCAGCGCATGGCATTAATTGAGCAACTGCAAGCAAGTCGCAATGTGGCTCCTATAGTATTTGATGAACTTGCTAAACTCGTTCCTCCCGGTGTGGCCTTTGAGTCTATGACCAGAAGCAATAACCGTATTGAGATTGAAGGGACTAGTGATTCGAACAATCGTCTTTCCGACTTTATGCGCGCGCTGGACAACTCGAAAGTGTTCGTTGCCGCAGAGCTTTCTACCATTAAATCTGACAGCAGTGCAGCGAGAGCGATTAGCAACTTTACGCTTACGTTTTCGATAAACCCCAATGTTGCTCCGCTAGAAATAGAAAGTAGTGAGGCGCAATAACCATGAAGTTTGATGTTTCAAAACTAAAAGAACTCAACGAACTCGACTTTGAACAAATCGCTATTTGGCCAAACGAAGTTCGCATTGTTGTGGCGGCGTTTGTCGCAATATTGGTAGGTGCGTTGAGCTACTACATGCTAATAAGCCCCAAATTACCGATTAAAGATGCGGCTGAATTAAAAGAACAAGAACTAAAGTTACAGTTCGAAGCAAAGTACCGCATTGCGGCTAATTTAGAAGCTTACCAAGCCCAACTCGCGCAAATTAAAGAAGACTTCTCGTCTATGCTGAAAAGTCTTCCAACCAGCAACGAAACACCGGGTTTGCTTGACGATATCACTTACGTTGGTACCGCATCGGGCCTCACGTTTGAGTTGCTTAACTGGCAACAAGAAGTACCAAAAGAGTTTTACACCGAACTACCTATCGAAATGGAAGTAAGCGGTGGCTATCACAACTTTGGCGAATTCGTTTCCAAAGTTGCGGATTTACCTCGTATCGTTACGCTTCACGATTTTGACATAAAGCGTGAAGCAAATGGTCTGTCGCTGAAGCTGCAGGCGAAAACTTATCGTTCGGAAAACTCGACAGACATTGAAGGAGATGAACAATGATTCGTTCGTTTTTATCTCTTTTAATCATATTGTTAGTAACAGGCTGTTCACCTAAACTCGACGATCTGCATGCCTATACACAGAGTGTTAAAGAGCGTGCTCAGCCACAAATTGAACCGTATCCAGAATTCAAGACTCACCCACCTTTTAGCTATTCGGCAAGCGCTTTAAGAAGCCCGTTCGATCGCCCTAAGAACAACGCAGCTCCAGTAGCAAAAGCGCGGGTAGAAAACTGTTTACAGCCAAACTTCCAGCGCCCTAAAGAAGCATTGGAAGCCTATGGCGTGGACGCCCTCGCACTGACTGGCAACTTTGCCGTTAAAGGAGTGCAGTGGGCATTATTGAAAAGTAACGATGGCGTATTACATAAAGCTAAAGTAGGGAGTCGTATCGGCTTGTTTTATGGCAAAATTACGCAAATTAGCACCGACTCAATTACTATTGAACAGTTATTACCTGATGGTGCGGGCTGCTGGCAAAGGAAAACAACAACAATGACTACAGCATCGAAGGCGGGAGAGTAAGCATGGCCGAACGATACATATTCAACAAATCTCTGAATCGTAGAGTGCCTAGATGGTATTGGCTGGCTTTCGCTGGGGCTGCAATATTTTCATTAACCGTATTTGTTTCGCCAGTAAAAGCCCAAGAGCCTTTGTTAGTCGACCCTGATACTAAACGAAATGCATTAACCGTTACCACCACGGTCACAAACATCGACTTTACTCAAGCAGCTAACAATACCGCTGTAACACTGGTGAGTTTTGAGGGCCAAGCGCCAAAGCTTCAGCTTATTGAGTCACAAGGAAAAGTATCCCTTACATTACCAAACACCAAGTTAGGCGAAGACCAATTGGTAGAACTTAATGTGGCTGATTTCGGCACGTTGGTTTCTACCATCGAGACATTCGAAGATAAAGATAGCGCGCGAATTGAGGTTAATTATTCGGGCCCAGTTACGGTTCAAAATACGGTAAAAGACGGCGTAATTCGTATGGCGATAACGCCAATGGACAGCGCGCAGCAAGACGCCTTGGAAGCGGAAAAGAAATACACAGGCGACCCCATTTCGCTCGATTTTCAAGATGTTCCTGTGAGACAAGTTTTACAAATTATTGCGCAGGTTAATGGGTTTAACTTAGTGACCACCGACACCGTAACAGGAAACGTAACGATAAGCTTGTCGGGCGTTCCGTGGGATCAAGCTCTCGACATGATTTTGCGTGTTAAAGGTCTGGATAAACGCTTAGAGGGCAACATTTTATTAATTGCACCGGCTGAAGAACTATCGGCTCGTGAAACCCAAGCCCTTCAATCTAAAAAGCAAGTTTCAGACTTAGCGCCGCTTCATACGGTTAATATTCCTGTTAACTATGCAAAAGCTGCTGCCTTGGCCACGATCTTAAAGTCGACAGAGGGCGGGATCTTATCTGAGCGAGGGGGTGTTACAGTAGACGAACGAACCAACACTTTACTTATTCGCGACACGTTAGCCTCTATTGATGAAGCAAGAAAAACCATCAATGCGTTAGATATTCCAGTGAAGCAAGTGCTGATTGAAAGCCGTATGGTTACTGTGCTTGACGATGTAGACGAGCAGCTTGGCGTTCGTTGGGGTTTCAGCGACCGTCAAGACGATAATGGTGTGTCGGGAAGCCTTGAGGGCGCAGACACCATTGCCGGCGGCATAGTGCCTAGCATTGATAATCGCCTTAATGTGAACCTGCCTGTGACCAGCGCCGCGGGTAGCATTGGCTTTCAAATTGCGAGCTTGGTTGATGGCACCATATTAGACCTTGAGCTTTCCGCACTAGAATCTGAAAACAAAGGCGAAATTATTGCGAGTCCTCGTATTACGGTTGCTAACCAGCATGAAGCTTACATTGAACAAGGTACGGAAATACCTTACGTACAAGCAACGTCTAGCGGTGCGACTTCCGTAGAGTTCAAAAAAGCCGTTTTGTCACTGAAAGTTACGCCACATATTACGCCTGATAATCGCATTATTTTGGATTTAGTTGTTACGCAAGATACCCGTGGCGAAACCGTTTCTACGTCTACTGGTGAGGCCGTAGCCATCGATACCCAAGAAATTAAAACGCAGGTATTGGTAGAAAACGGCGAAACCATCGTATTAGGTGGCATATTCCAACAAACCAGTTCTGATGGCGTGTCGAAAGTGCCTTTGTTTGGTGATTTGCCTGTCGTTGGTGCCCTTTTCAGAAACTCGTCACAACTTCAGCAAAAACGAGAACTACTTATCTTTGTGACACCCAAGATAGTCACTGAAAGACCATAATCCTCATTTTTAGCCTTCAAAAAAGCGCATTTTTGTGCGCTTTTTTGGTTTTCAGCCTTTTTTTGTAACTAAATTTACAGGTATACGCTATTTGTTAGTAACAAAACTTGCAACGCCTTGCATGAAACTGAGATAATCCCCGCCTCGAAATTTAAGCGAGGTTTAAGGAGTGGTGCTTATTGGACACTAAATAGGCACGAGTCAATGGGTAGGCTGGTAAGGCAACAGTGCACTGCCCCTAACATGATTAAGTTGTGATATAAGCAAATATGGCTGAAAAACGTAATATCTTTTTAGTTGGCCCAATGGGTGCTGGCAAAAGTACCATCGGTAGACATCTGGCAGACGAACTTCACCTAGACTTTTTTGATTCGGATCAGGAAATTGAGCGCCGCACGGGTGCAGACATTGCCTGGATCTTCGACCTTGAAGGCGAAGACGGTTTCCGTAAACGCGAAGAAAACGTCATTAACGATTTGACAGATAAGCAAGGTATTGTACTTGCTACTGGCGGCGGTTCTATTGTAACTAAAGCTGTGCGTAATCGTTTATCTGCCCGCGGCATCGTTGTTTACCTACAAACGACAATCGATAAGCAAGTTGCCCGTACACAACGTGACAAACGTCGTCCCTTACTACAAAACGAAGATCCAGAACAAGTACTTCGCGATCTTGCAGAAATGCGCAACCCGCTTTACGAAGAAGTTGCTGATTACATTGTTGATACAGACGACCAAAGTGCGCGTGCTGTAGCGAATCAGATTATCAGTAAAATTGGTTTATAAATTAAATATGTAATAGGAGGTGCTACGCCAATGTCAACCTTAACTGTGGAACTTGGAGAACGTAGCTATCCTATACAGATAGAGGCTGGGCTGCTTTCGCAACCTGGCCTTTTTAGTGCCTATATAAAAGGCCCACTTGCCGTCATTGTTACCAACGAAACTGTTGCCCCACTGTATTTAGAAACCGCTAAAGCGGCGTGTGGTAATGTTCAGGTTGAAACCATTATTTTGCCGGACGGCGAGCAACACAAAAATCTTGCCCAATTCGAAGTGGTTATGACACGCCTTCTTGAGCTAAACGCTGCAAGAGATACGACACTTATCGCACTTGGCGGTGGTGTAATTGGTGATCTTACTGGCTTTGTTGCGGCAACTTACCAACGCGGTGTGCCCTTCATTCAAGTTCCTACGACTTTGCTTTCTCAAGTCGACTCATCAGTAGGTGGAAAAACCGCGGTAAATCATCCTCTCGGCAAAAACATGATTGGCGCTTTTTACCAACCGGTTTATGTGGCCATTGATACTGATACCCTCGCTACATTACCCGCGAGAGAGTTTGCTGCTGGCATGGCAGAGGTCATCAAATACGGTATCATTTACGACGCACCGTTTTTCGAATGGCTTGAAAGTAATGTAAATGCGCTTACGTCGCTTGATACTGAAATTCTTACCCAAGCTATTTCTCGCTGCTGCGAAATCAAAGCAGACGTAGTAGCAAAGGATGAACGTGAAGGTGGTTTACGCGCCATTCTTAACTTAGGCCACACGTTCGGTCACGCTATTGAAGCCGAGCAAGGCTACGGTAACTGGCTGCATGGCGAAGCGGTAGCCGCTGGTACTATAATTGCTTGTAAAGCTGCTGAAGCATTAACGTGGTTTGAAGCGTCAGAAACACGACGCGTATCGTCGCTTTTTGAAGCATTTGCTTTACCGGTTGCAGGCCCAAATAGTATGACAAAGAATGACTACGTTAAGCATATGAAACGCGATAAAAAAGTGGAAGCTGGCAGTATTCGATTTGTACTTCCTCAAGGCATAGGCAAAGCGGTTGTTACCAAGGACGTCACGGACGCCATTCTTACTGACATCCTTTCTTAGTCATTAGCCCTCGCGACAACCTGGCAACGCGTCTATCTTGACTTCCCTACGTTAGTTGGAATCATGAAGAAATGCGTTGCAGGACAGTTTTTAAAGCAACGGTGAATAAGGGCAAACTCCCATGCAAAGTGAACTGCATGAACGTTTGGAATATTTGGTCAATTACTCTTCTCAGCTGATTTTTGTCAGTGGTGAGTCTATTGCTCAACAACAAAAGACCCTTGAAGCCTTTGTCTTCCAGCAGCACGATGATACCGAGATTGCGTATTTAACTGCGCAAGAAAATATGGAGCCCTCTGACTACCGTCGACAACTTTGTCGGCAGCTTCTTGGTCAAGTGGTGGGTAGCTTCGTTAGGCCTCTAAACGAACTACTTTCCGACCTAAATAGTCACGAAGGTCCAATTCTTATAGCCATCACCCAAGCCCACAATCTTCCTGATGCACTACTGCAAGAACTATGGGACTTGGTGTTACAAAGCCGGTTCGCTGGTAACAAACAGCATTTAAATGTGCTTTTGTTCGCGAATAACGAATGGGCTGAGCGCGCCAAGCAGTGGCTTCCTGCAAAAAATACAGAAACCCCACTAATAATTAGCAGCCAGTCAGTCATTAGCGAACAGCCTAGCTTCGAGTCAGAGCTCGACAAAATGATTGCTTCACGTCGCGAGGCTTTTCAGGCTCATTTAGAAAATAGACAGCGTGAAAATACGCAAACTTTTATCAACCCATTAAAGTCTAAGTGGTTTTATATCGCTGTTATATGCGTGTTCCTTGCTACGTTTTCTGGCCTTATTTACTGGCAATACGGTGATAAATTAGCATCGATTTTTGCGCCTATTAGTCAACCTTCGCCAGAACCTGAAAGAACGCAGGTTGAGCCCGGCTCTGCTTATAACAAGCTTATAGGCAATGGTGAAACCGATGAAAGCGAAACAACAGCATCAAACTCAGTAACTCAAGCAACCAACCAAATAGGCAACGTAGAGCTTGTTTCCGCGCCCAATGATGATAGTGCAGACGTTGGTGGCTCGTTAATTGATGAATCGTCAGATAACGGTCCGTTGATTACCAATTGGGAAAATGCGGTTTCATCCTTACCTGAAGTTACGCCATCTTCAGAACAGGCAGACAATAACCAGTTTGAGAATGCCCCGATTGAAGGTAATACCACTGATTCCAATGGTTCAGAGGTGGTTAGCAGTGGTGCGCTAAGTGATCAACAATCTGCTCAAGGTGCCAAATCAAACTCGGACGGCGTCAACGATAATGTAGCGCCAACCACAGTGGCCAGTGAATCGAGTCAAGAAGGCTGGATTGGGGAAGATGACTACGCTATACAGTTGTTAGCGATGAAAAGTGAGTCTGTTCTCAGTGAGTTCCTACGAGAAAACAATCTAACTGAGCACACGCGAATTTATAAAACGACGCGCTATGGTGGCGACTGGTTTGTAGTAGTTAACAAGCAAATCTACACGTCGTTATCTCAAGCGCAACAAGCACGAAAAGGTTTACCCGAATATCCAGGTAAACAAAATGCGTTTATAAAGCGAGGAAACCAAATCCTCTTAGAGAAGAGCAAAGCGCAAAATTAAGTCATTTCACAACCGGGTGGCCATAATATTTCCGGTAAATGAGCAAAATTCCGTTCTTGCGACACTTGTTGGTTGTCCGTTTTACTGATGAAAGTTACAATCTACCTTTAGTGTGGTGATATCTGATACTGATCAGCATAAAAGTATAAAGACGACCCTTTCCCTTGGAACGGCGGCGCACGGAAAAACCACCGTCTTCATTCCGTCTAGGTAGTAACGTTTAAGCATGATGCAGAAAAAAAACCGGGCTTTTTTAAAATGGGCCGGTGGCAAATACAGCTTGGTTGAGCATATTCAGGCCAGATTACCGCAAGCCAATAAACTCATTGAACCGTTTGTTGGTGCCGGATCTGTATTTCTGAATACGCAATACAAACGCTACCTGCTTAATGACATCAATCCTGATCTCATCAACTTATACAATTTCCTTAAAGCGCAGCCCGATGCACTGATTAACGATGCACGCGCATTTTTTGATGGGAGTCGCAATGAAGAAAAGATGTACTATGACTTGCGCGAAGAGTTCAACGCAACGCAAGATGAATACTACCGAGCGATTCTTTTTCTTTATTTAAACCGACATGGGTACAACGGTTTATGCCGCTACAGCCTTCAAGGGCGTTTTAACGTACCTTTTGGCCGCTATAAAAAGCCTTACTTTCCAGAAGACGAGATGTTTGTGTTCTCGGAAAAGTCACAAAAAGCGACGTTTACTTGTCTTCCTTTTGAAAAGGTTTTTTCTAGAGCTAGGCGTGGCAACGTTATTTATTGTGACCCACCGTATGCTCCTATCAGCAAGACTGCAGCGTTTACCAGCTATGCCGCGCGAAGCTTCGGACAAGAATCTCAAGAGAAGCTGGCTGAGCTCGCCACCCGCGCGTCAAAAAAGCGAGGCATACCCGTACTCATCTCAAATCACGATTTACCGCTAACTCGGTCGCTTTATCACGGGGCTGATTTCAGTATGCTGTCGGTTAAGCGTTCGATAAGTCAAAACGGTGCAAAGCGACAGCCTGTGGATGAAATTTTGGCTTATTTTCCTCCAGCTAACGTCGCACCAAAGCGAAAGACTAGAAAAAAGAAGACGTTTCACCGCCCTTCAGTTTAGTGTGTGATGCCGAAAAGACTTCTTATAGGTAGCGCATCGACCGCCTTACCCGCATACGATTTTAATGTGTATTCACGCAATTGCTATGCGCTATAGCCCGTATACCATTTAACGAACATAAAAAGCGTAACAACAAACAGCACAACCAAGATTACGCCAATGACGGCGAAACTGATAAAAGTGCCTTTAGTAAAGTCACGTTCGTAGTTTTTATGGCTCTGAACACCAAATAGACTAGCAACTACACTACCTAGAACTGACCAAAAACCAGTACCAGACTGCATAATTTTCCCCTAAGTGTCGTTAGCAGGTGAGGTGAAATCTCGATTACCTTCGTCGCTGTGCATCAACTCAAGTAGGTCTAAAAAGTGGAATTGGAAAGATGATGATTTCCCCGCTATCCATGACAGCCAACTGACTTCCTCCACACCCTCTTGATGACGGGCACATTGGTTTTGAATATGGCTTGCGGGCAACTTGGGGTTGAACTCCGTAACTGGTTGGAATTCGCATACTGACGAGTGTGAATTTGGCGTACTTGTGACCGCAACGCTAACAAGCGCTACCGCTCCACAAATCGCAAAAAATGGAAGAACCTTCATCCTGAATACTCCTTACACTCGTTTAAAAATTAATCTCATTATAATCAAAAGCAGGTTACGAACAAGTTAAAAATGCGTTGCTTGTAAAAAATGAAAAGCCTAACGAAAACACATTAGGCTTTTAGTACTCAACGTTTAAGTTAAGAGGCCTATCCTTAGCCTCTTAATTTAACTTTTAAAGTTCGAAATCTACTGAGTAAGCTACAGTGAATTTCAACTCGTCGTTATCTAGTGCGTCAGCACCAACATCATCTAAGTTCGTTCCAGTTACAGCAAAGCTGAAACCATCTTTCGCAATGCTTACGCCGTAGTCTGCATAGCTGTCAGTCTCACCGTCGCCAAAGTTGAAAGCTTCAACAAAGTCACCGCTGTGATAACCAGCATGTAGAGTCAACTCAGTGCCATTCAAAATTTCTGTGGTGTAATCAAAAGATGCGTAGTAAGCCTGGCCAAAGCCGAAATCTTGGCCTTCTGCTTCGTCAGCTTCGGTGTGCGCAAGTAGATAAACTGTTACGCTTACTCCACCCATGCCTACTGAACCGTAGATCTCTGCGAAATCGAATTCAGCTTCTGCGTCATAGTTGTAGTATAGGTAGCCGAAGTCATATGCAATGCCGTCAGACTCGCCTGAATATCCAAAATATACGTCATGCTCGTAAGAATAAATATCATCTGATGCATAGCTTACGTTCGACGCCCACGTACCCGCATAAAAACCACTTTCATGCGCGTAATCGATACCACCCTGTACTGCGGCTTCGTTAGTTGTTTGTGTTAGACCACGCCAAATGTAGTTACTGGTTGCACTAGCGTTAGCAGTGAATGAACCTTCTGCATAGCTAGGCATGGCTGTTAACAGACACGCTGAAGAAATAGCAGCGGCAAGTATTGTTCTTTTTGTAGATGTTTTCATGTGTGTTCTCCAGTCAAATTCAAACTTGTTGTAATTCGTTTTTTCTGTCTGTGTTTTCTTTTTTGGACTGGATAACGCAAAGTTGATGCCCATTTATGGTTCATCAAAAAAACTCGCAAAAAATAAATTAACAAATTGAAATTTAAAGTATTATTTCACTTAAAAAATTCACCCGCTGTCACCGAAACAAAAAAACGCTGCATAAAAATGCACCAACATAACGCGCACTCACCAAAATTGGGCAACGTTCTGACAAAGTCCGTTTATCTTAAATTTCCGTGAAATTAACGCTGATTAACCCTTTGCATAGTAAAGAAGCACGGATTTGGGTAAACTTTCGCAAAGGTGAAACGTAAGTGGCAACGCACCTTGTTGTTTTTAGAATGAAAGGACATGCAATGAAACCATTCCTAATTGCTCCATCAATACTATCGGCCGATTTCGCTCGACTTGGCGAAGACGTAGAAAAGGTATTAGAGGCTGGCGCTGATGTGGTGCATTTCGATGTAATGGATAACCACTATGTACCCAATCTTACGTTTGGACCAATGATTTGCGAGGCGTTAAGAAACTACGGCATTACCGCTCCCATTGATGTGCACCTAATGGTGAAGCCCGTCGATGACTTAATTGAAAAATTCGCGAATGCAGGGGCCAGCTATATTAGTTTTCACCCAGAAGCGTCTGAGCACATAGACCGCTCTCTGCAGCTTATTATCGATGCAGGTTGCAAGCCGGGGCTCGTATTTAACCCAGCAACGCCACTACATTACCTTGACCACGTCATGGACAAACTGCACCACACTCTTATTATGTCGGTTAACCCAGGGTTTGGTGGTCAAAAGTTTATTCCTAGCACCTTAGATAAAGTGCGCGCGGTGAAACAGCGTGTATTAGAAAGCGGCTACGATATTCGAATTGAAATTGACGGTGGCGTAAAAGTCGATAACATTCGCGAAATAGCGGAAGCGGGCGCGGATATGTTTGTGGCTGGTTCGGCTATTTTTTCTCAACCCAACTACAGCGATGTCATTGAGCAAATGCGCAATGAACTAGCGTCACTGTCTAAAGCATAATTTTTGAAGCTTTGTTTTCCCAAGCTTTATTTTCACAGTATTTAACGTATTACAGGTAAAAAGAAATGAGTAATAAACCCGTTGTATTAAGTGGCTGTCAGCCTTCAGGACAACTTACCCTTGGAAATTACATGGGTGCACTTAAACAGTGGGTTTCCATGCAAGACGACCACGACTGCTTATATATGATAGTGGATTTGCATGCTATTACTGTACGACAAGACCCTAAGCAGCTTGCTGAAGCTTGTCTAGACGGCCTTTCTCTTTACCTTGCTTGCGGTATTGATCCACAAAAAAGTACTCTGTTTTTGCAATCCCATGTGCCTGAACATGCACAGCTATCTTGGGTATTGAATTGTTACGCCCAAATGGGTGAGCTTAATCGCATGACTCAATTCAAAGATAAGTCTGCGAAGAACGAAAATAACATTAATGTAGGCTTATACAGCTACCCTGTACTCCAAGCAGCAGATATTTTGCTATACCAAGCAGATAAAGTACCGGTAGGTGAAGATCAGAAGCAGCACCTTGAATTGACTCGTGACATTGCTACACGTGTTAACAATCTATACGGCGATGTATTTCGTCTACCTGACCCGTATATCCCAGACTTTGGCGCGCGCATCATGAGCCTTCAAGAGCCTGAAAAGAAGATGTCTAAGTCTGACAACAACCCGAATAACTTCATCGGCTTATTAGAAGATCCTAAGAAGTTAGCCAAGAAAATCAAACGTGCCGTGACCGACTCTGACGAGCAAGCTAATATCTACTTTAACCCAACTGAAAAACCAGGCGTGTCTAACTTACTGACCCTACTTTCACTTGCGACGGGTAAATCAATTAAAGAGCTTGAGCATGAATATACTGACAAAATGTATGGCCACCTTAAAGGTGATGTTGCAGACGCTGTGGTTGCTCTACTTGAACCCATTCAGGCCCGCTATGCTGAAATTCGCGCAGACAGAGCATATCTTGACGACGTAATGCGTCAGGGTGCTGAGAAAGCGTCAGCGCGAGCTGCTGAAACTTTGGCTAAAGTATACAAAGCGGTCGGCTTTATTCCAAAGCCATAACAGCCGAATTCCAACATCTTGCTACACGCCATGAAGGGTTCATTTAATCCTTCATGGCTAAAACCTTCGCAACTTAGAAATACCAAGGACTAGCACTGCTGTGTTGCTGTTAATTGATAACTTCGATTCGTTCACTCATAACCTCGCTCGGTATTTCACTGAGCTCAGCGTCGACGTTGAAGTGGTGCGAAATAACGCACTGACCTTAGACGACATATCTCGCTTAGCGCCTTCACAGTTAGTTATTTCACCGGGACCATGCACGCCTAACGAAGCGGGCATCAGCTTATCTGCGATTGAACATTTTGCAGGCAAGATTCCTATTTTAGGTGTATGCCTGGGTCATCAAGCTATAGGTCAAGTGTTTGGTGCCAAGGTAGTAGGTGCACAAGAGATTAAGCATGGAAAAATTTCACCCCTAACACACCGCAATAGTGGCCTGTTCAATGGCTTACCTAACCCGTTTAACGTGACGCGCTACCACTCATTGGTTTTAGATCCCGCATCGCTACCTGCCTCACTGAGTGTTGATGCATGGTGTGAAACCGCAAAGGGCACAAAGGAAATCATGGCAATTTCCCATAATCATCACCCTATTTGGGGCGTGCAGTACCACCCCGAGTCACTGCTTACCGAACACGGTCATAGCGTACTGGATGCATTTCTTCAGTTTAAATCAATTTAAGTATACGAGTTTGATGCCGATACGCTTTTATAGCGTAAAAGGTTACGCTTGAAGGCCAGAATTACTCGCAATTCACTGATTTTTCGTTTAACTTTTCATAATTCGTTTTAGCCAATGCGCTGAATAAAGATTATACGAAGCATCGCACACGCAATATCAACAGTTGCAGGGTAAATAAGGCTTGCTTTCAAGCAGTAGCTACCATTTTTATCATTACCGTAGCGAAAGTAATAAAGGCCCCTGATGTACGATAATATTGCCGTTCACCAAAAAGTTATGAGCAGGAGTGCTTTTAATATGACAATGGGGGCAACCACACCGCCCACGATAGATGATCGTTTTGAAAATATGATCATATCGCCAGAGCGAGTGCTGGAAATGCTAGGAAGGCGCAAGGTGGGAGAAGTAAGCTTCGAGCAATCGGAGCAAGGTGATGCGCGCAGGCTGCTACTGCACGTTGAAAAAGTGGCGATTGAAAACAAGCGCCTTCAAGAGAAAACCGAAGCGTCATACCTTGAATCAGTGAGTCACCATCTTCACGAAATCCTTCTAGGTGAATTAACAGAGCAGCTAGGCTATACCGACGAACTCGTTCAAAACGTACTTAACTTGCCCGAAAACATCGGCGAGCTTCTTGATGCACTTTCCGTGAAAGCATGCTCGGTTTCGAAACTAGAGCCAATTGCCGCAACCATGCCATGGCTTTATGATGAACTGATCGTTGTGGTGAATACTCCACAATTTAGACGCAAAGACTCCCGTGGGCGTATCATTGTTGTAGAGACACTGCGCACAGCATTGAGCTTTTTGGGTATTGAAAACCTACGCACATTGATACCGTCGCTCATTTTAAAGCGCGCTATGCCTCAGATTACCGACCCTTACCCGCTAATTAAACAAAAGCTTACGCCTTATACGACTGGCGTTGCCATAACGGCGAAACGCCTTGCAGCACTTACGGATTTAAACAAAAACCAGGCTTATACCCTTGCGATGCTCAGTAATTTGGGGCGTTGTGTCGTAACAAGACTTTACTTCAAACTGTTCGATAAAATTCAGCTACATCTGTTGCAAGAATGCCAGAAAGACAAAGAGCAAAAGCGACATGAAGCGCTACTCAAAGTGGCTCCTTCAGCCAACCACCTTATTGCACTACAGCAAGAATTCGCAGATGCAGTCAGCGCGGATATTCTGGAGTGGATGCATTTAATGCGCTTGCCTATTGCAGAACCGATGCGAGCGTGTGCCGATAAAGTACCTGCACAGCCTAAAACACTCAGTAAGGTACTTCATCAAGCCCGAACCTACACACAAGTTCGGATGTTACATCAGTTAAAGCTTGTTGAAATGAAAGAAGTAAAGCCGCTTTTCATGGAGCAACGCTACCCTGCGGGTGCACTCGAAAAACTCAAAACCATTGATATTTTCACCCTTCCTTTGGTGAAAAACGAAGAAAATCATTAATTTTTTAGTGGATATTCATGCACTCGTTATGCACATTTTTCATTTAATGTGCATGATGCCCCAAATTATTGACGATTGCTCAATGCCTTGCCCGTTTTTAGCTACATTAAACAGGTAAGGCTTCCAGCCCTATCCCCCCTTTCTTATTGCCTCACAGTGCATTAAAACCCGTATGTAGCCCTTTTCTCAGCGCAAAAATTGATTATTACTTATTGATATAGCCCAGTAGTTAATAGTTATTCACTTTTCCTGCAAATTAAGCCACAGTCCTTATAAATAAAGGGCTGCAGCCTTTTGCATAGAAGACAAATGTTAAAAAAAATGGCATACTGTTGAACAAATCCGATTAGTTTTTACGCGCCCAATTAACGCTTATCGACCAAAGTAGTACTAAAATGTGCTCATAGATTCGATAGGCCAAATCACACAGTGTGATTGGCGCCCAACGCAGAGGTAACAAAGATGAACGTAACTCGCGCTACATTTGATGATGTAATGGTTCCTAACTATAACCCAGCAGGTATGGTACCTGTTCGAGGTGAAGGTTCACGCGTATGGGATCAAGATAGAGCTGAGTACATCGACTTTGCAGGCGGTATTGCAGTTAACGTTTTAGGTCACTGTCACCCAGAGCTTGTGAAAGCTCTTAATGAACAAGGCAGCAAGCTTTGGCACTTAAGCAACGTTTTCACTAACGAGCCAGCCCTTCGTTTAGCTAAAAAGCTAAATGACGCAACGTTTTCAGATAGAGTTTACTTCGCAAACTCAGGCGCAGAAGCGAACGAAGCAGCATTGAAGCTAGCTCGTCGCTGGGCGCTGGACAAGCACGGTGAAGACAAAAACCAAATCATCGCTTTCAACAAAGGTTTCCACGGCCGTACCTTCTTTACCGTAACAGTAGGTGGTCAAGCTGCTTACTCTGACGGTTTTGGTCCTAAGCCAGGCGCTGTTGACCACTGTGACTACAACGATTTAGCTGCCTTTGAAGCGCTAATTTCTGACAAAACCTGCGCGGTAATGATGGAACCGCTTCAGGGTGAAGGCGGTATTATTCCACCTAATGTAGATTTCGTAAAAGGCGTTCGCGAGCTGTGTGACAAGCACAACGCATTACTTATTTTTGACGAAGTTCAGTCGGGTGTTGGTCGTACTGGTCACCTTTATGCCTACATGGGTCTTGGCGTAACACCTGATATCCTAACAACCGCTAAATCTCTTGGTGGCGGCTTCCCAATTGGCGCCATGCTTACCACAGCAGACATCGCTGCACACCTTAAGCCAGGTACCCACGGTAGTACTTACGGTGGTAACCCACTAGCCTGTGCTGTTGCGGAAAAAGCGTTAGATATCGTGAACCAGCCAGAAGTGCTTGAAGGTGTACTTAAGAAAGAAGCCCTATTCCGTGAACTACTAGGTGCTATCAATGAAAAGTACAACGTATTTGAAGAAGTACGTGGTCAAGGCATGCTGTTAGGTTGTGCGTTAAATGAGAAATACCAAGGCCGTGCACGTGACTTCATGATGGCTGCAACGAAAGAGAACCTTATGTGTCTTGTTGCTGGCATGAACGTTATTCGTTTTGCACCTTCACTGGTTATTCCTGATGAAGACATCAAAGAAGGTCTTGCACGTTTTGAACGCGCCGTTGCTGCCGTTGTAAACGCCGAATAATTACAACACGAGTAGCGAACATGAATATCATTCGCCCTATCACGAAGGCCGACTATAACGCGCTTAAAGAAATCGCCGTTGAATCAGGTATTGGCTTTACGTCTTTACCTGTCAACGACGAGTTGCTGCAGCGTAAAATTGATCGTGCAGAAACTGCGTTTAACAAACCAAACGTAACCGAACCTGGCGATGAGTCATACTTGTTTGTAATGGAAGATACCACTACCGGACAGGTAGTGGGAACAACAGGTATTGAAGCGGCTGTTGGTATAGACGATGCGTTCTATCATTACCACCTAAGCAAAGTAGTGCACGCCTCGCGCGAGCTTAACATTCACAACACGGTAGACATTCTAACGTTTTGTAATGACTACACCGGTGTTACTGAAATATGTACGCTGTTTCTTCGCGAACAAGCCCGCGGCGGCATAAACGGCCGCTTCCTTTCAAAGGTTCGATTCTTGTTCATGATGGAGCACCGTGAACGCTTCTCAGAGACAGTTATTGCTGAAATGCGCGGTGTGAGTGACGAAGAAGGACGCTCACCGTTTTGGGAGTGGTTGGAAACCCATTTCTTCTCTATGGATTTTCCTACTGCCGACTACTTAACTGGCATTGGTAATAAAGTGTTTATTGCTGAACTTATGCCGAAGTACCCGATATACGTAAATCTGCTTAGCAAAGAAGCGCAGGAAGTCATTGGCGAAGTCCATGACAAAACACGCCCTGCTCTTCAGCTTCTTGAAGAAGAAGGCTTTTCTTGCCGCGGCTACGTAGACATTTTCGACGCAGGCCCGACGGTAGAAGCAAACTTAAGCCACATCCGTACGGCTCAGTCGAGCTTAAAACTGCCTGTTGTCATTGATGATAGCGCTGCTGCCCAAGGGCAAACGCACTACATCATTAATACATCAGTATCTGATTTTCGTGCAGTTGCCACCGAGATGACGGTAAGCGAAGAAAAGCAAGTTGCCGTGCTATCTCGCCAAGCCGCTGCTGCATTGAATGTCAAAGAGGGAGAGCACGTACGCTTCGCCCCTGTTACATTCAGAGATTAATAGGACACCCACTATGCTACATACACATTTTATCAACGGTGAATGGGTTGCCGGACAAGGTCATGACTTAGCGTCAATTGACCCTGCAAAAAACGAAGTGATTTGGGAAGGTAAGTCTGCGACAGCCTCTCAAATTGATGACGCAATTAACGCTGCTCGTGCTGCACTTCCAGCATGGAGCATGAAAACCGTTGAAGAGCGTCTTGAGATTATTAAGGTTTATGGCACTAAACTAGAAGAAGGTAAAGCGCACCTTGCCAAAGTTATGGCTAAAGAAACGGGTAAGCCAGAATGGGAAACTGCCACTGAAGTTGGCGCCATGATGGGCAAAATTGGTATTTCTGAAAAAGCCTATTTTGAACGCACGGGTAACGTTGAAAACCCAATGCCTGTAGGTAAAGCCTTCATTCGACACAAGCCTCACGGCGTTGTTGCTGTATTTGGCCCATACAACTTCCCTGGCCACCTGCCAAACGGACACATTGTTCCAGCCCTTATTGCAGGTAACACAGTTGTGTTTAAACCAAGCGATTTGACGCCTATGGTTGCACAAGAAATGGTGAAGCTATGGGATGCTGCTGGCCTGCCAGCGGGTGTACTCAACCTAGTACAAGGTGAAGTTGAAACAGGTAAGGCTTTGGCGTCGCATAACGATATCGATGGTCTTTTCTTTACGGGTAGCTCACGCACAGGAAAAATCTTGCACGAGCAGTTCGCAGGTCACCCAGGTAAAATTTTGGCTCTTGAAATGGGTGGTAACAATCCACTCATTGTTAAAGATGTGGCTGATGTTGATGCTGCCGTACATGACATCGTTCAATCTGCTTTCATTACGTCCGGTCAGCGCTGTACGTGTGCACGTCGCCTATTCTTACCAGCCGATGCACAGGGTGATGCAATCCTTGCTCGCTTAATCGAAGTGACCAAGAATATTAAGGTGGGTGATTATGACGCTGAAGATCAACCATTTATGGGCGCAATGATCTCACGCAATGCCGCTGCACTGATGGTAAAAGCACAGCAAGAGCTTGAAAACCTTGGTGGTAAAGTACTGGTTCGCCTTGAACAAAAAGATGAGAACAAAGGTTTTGCTACTCCTGGCATCATTGATGTAACTGACATGCTTGCTTCACTGCCTGATGAAGAACACTTTGGTCCACTACTTAAAGTAATTCGTTACAGCGATTTCGACGCTGCGATTGAAGAAGCGAATAACACCAGCTTTGGCTTATCAGCAGGTCTTCTAGGCGACAACGAAGAAGATTATCGCTACTTCTTCGCACGCATTCGCGCGGGCATCGTAAACTGGAATAGACCTATTACAGGTGCAAGCAGCGCAGCGCCATTTGGTGGCGTGGGCGACAGCGGTAACCACAGAGCAAGTGCGTTTTATGCAGCCGACTACTGTGCGTACCCAGTTGCTTCAGTTGAGCTTGATAAAGTTACTATGCCGGGCAAATTAAGCCCAGGCTTGTCGATGTAACCCAAGCTTTTCACGTTACAAAAAGGCCGACCCGATTTTTGTGTCGGCCAGTTTAGTACCAACCCTATACGAACTATTCGTTTAAAAATAGTCAACGACAGAAAGGACCCTACCACCATGCATAGCAACATCGATACGTTGTTTAGCAACATGTGGGACGATTACGTTACCATCACTCCCTCAGCGCATAAAATTCATGCACTTTTGGCGGGTGAAGAAAACACGAACGACATCGTTAACGACCATGTAGCTTTTCGAACTTTTGCTCTTGATAAAACCCGCTTAGACAAGCTTGCTGCGCACTTCTTAGCATTGGGTTATGAAGCTAAAGGCGACTATGACTTTGAAGCGAAAAAGCTTACTGCAAAGCATTTCGAGCACCCTGACGATACTAAACCAAAAGTATTTATTAGTGAGCTTCGTGTAAATGAGCTTTCTGAAACTGCTCAAGCAATTATCAAGAAGATGGTTGATCAAATGCCTGAGTCTGTAGTGGATGCAGATAACTTCTTGTACTCGGGTAAACATTGGGACGTTACTAAAGCAGAATACGACACACTGCTTAGCGAATCAGAATACGCGGCGTGGATGGCGGCATGGGGCTTCCGTGCTAACCACTTTACGGTAAGTGTTAATCACTTAACCCGTACTGACGAGCTTACCGACGTAAACACATTGCTTAAAGAAGCAGGCTTTGTGCTAAACACCTCTGGCGGCGAAATTAAAGGTGGGCCAGACGTATTTTTAGCGCAATCATCAACGATGGCTGACCGTGCTGACGTAGCGTTTAGCGACGAAACTGTGGCAATTCCAAGCTGCTTCTACGAGTTTGCACAACGCTATGAAATGCCTGATGGTAAGCTTTACAAAGGCTTTGTTGCCGCATCGGCAGATAAAATCTTTGAAAGCACTAATGCTAAGTAACGAGCTTGCTTAGTCATTAAAAAAAGCCCGATAGGGCTTTTTTTGTTTATGCTTAGCTGAAGACATTACCGATTAGGCTCAGTAGTATGCCTTGCCAAGAACTGGTCGTAAGGCATTGGTTTATCAAAGTAAAACCCCTGCATTAGCTGAATGTCGGCCTGCTCCATGAAAGGCAAATAAGACTCCAACTCTACGCCTTCAGCCACCACATCTATTTGCAAACTCTTTAACATGGCTATCAAACCATTAAATAGCGCATTGGCTTTGCTATCTTGGTGAATACCCTGAATTAAGCTTTTATCCACCTTAACCACTTCAAACTGGAAACTTCGCAAGTAGCTAAGAGATGAAAAACCACTGCCAAAATCATCCAGAGACAGTCTAAACCCATGCTCTCTCAACGTGTTTAATGCTCTAAGTGCTGATTTTTCATCGCGAATAAAGACCGACTCAGTGAGCTCTAGCTCAATAAATTCGCGAGACACATCATTATCCATACAGATAGACATTGCCTGATTTGGAAATTCTGGGTCAAGCATCTGATTAGCGCTGATATTCACAGACAAAGGAATGGCGTCACCCTGCTGCGATTCCATTATTGAAATGTAATCACATGCCGCTTCCAGCGCTTGAAGACCAATGGCGCTGTCCAGCTTGTGCTCTTCTGCTATGGGAATAAACACTGCTGGCGATACAACACCGTGCAAGCCTGAAATCCAGCGACACAGTACTTCACCGCCTTTTAACTCACCGTTTAGATCATATTTACCCTGAATATAGAAATCGAGAAGGTGGTTCTCTACTGTTCTGCGCAAGTCATTCACCATACTGACCTGCTGGGTCATGCTCTCATAGAGACCTGACTCGTAAATAAACGCTTGCCCTTTACCCAGCTCTTTCGCACGGTACATTGCGGCGTCGGCACACTGCACCAAGCTTTCTAGGTTATCACTATGTTCTGGAAATTCAGCAATGCCAATACTGGCAGACAGCCTAAGCTCCGACGTTTTTACGGTTATGGCGTCTTCTTCTATCTGGCTGATAAGCCGCTCAGAGCGTTCAGCAATTTCCTCAACATTCTGATTAGGCAATACGGCAATAAACTCATCACCACCCCACCTGCCGACTTCCCCTATCGGGCCGAATATGGCAGTAAGGAGCGCTCCTACGCGCTGAAGCTCAATATCCCCTCTTTCATGCCCTGCGTTATCGTTAATTGCTTTGAACCCGTCCAGATCAATAAAGACCAAAATAAAGTGCTGTTCTTTTTGTACTAACCCGGAGATGGACTCACGCAGCGAATTGCGATTGGAAAGGCCGGTTAACTCATCGTGCAATGCCAGTTGACGTAGTTTGGCTTCGTTGCGTTTTCTATCGCTGATGTCGCGCATTGTGGCAATCAAATAAGATGACGTTTGCTGGTAGGTCTCAAACAAAGCCACCGAGATATCGACAACCTTAATTTCACCGTTTTGCGTCTTCACTTTCGACTCGAAGCGAATTTGTTTATCAAGCGCCAACTGCACTTTATCGACTTTCTCAGCAATGAATATTTGGTTGAAATCCAAACCAATGCATTGCTCTTTGAAAGGCGCAGCAATCAGCTGAATATATGCATCGTTACATTCTGTGATAACAAGATCAGGTGAGAGTACTAACATGGGCTCACGTGAGCTCGCAAAAGCAGAGGCCATTAAGTGAAACGATTGTTCAGCTTTTCGCTGTTGAGTAATGTCTTTTGTGGTACCAACAATTTGAAGCGCTTCACCCGCTTTTCCACGCTTTAGCACGCGCCCGCGCAGCCTTACCCACTGAAAATCGCTGTCTAGCTTTAAGCGAAAGGAAAACTCTATACGGTCACGATTGCCGTGTAGCGCCATGCTCCAGTGAAACTGCAGGCCGTCTAAATCGTCCTCATGTACCCGCTCTAGAAGCTCAATTAAGGTGCCTGACCAGGTAGATACACTTTCAGAATGTAGTGAGAATGAGCGAAATTCCATAATGTCATTCTCTGCCTCCCAATTCCAAAAAGACTCCTGCGACGCCCATAGTGCAAGTTCCAAATCTTTCTGTGCACTTTGGCTTTTTTGAAGCGTAGCATACAAACTTTGCGTCTTTTCTCTCAGCAAAGCTTCGGCTTGCTCTCTCGCATTTCGCTCTCGCTTTAAACGCCTTTCAAGTAACGCAGCACGGTCGCTACCAGAAGGCGTGCTATGCGTTGTTCCATCTGACATAACATGCCTCCGTTAAACGAAAGATATACTAAATTCGTAGGTATGAGGCGTATCTAGTTGATGGGTTTCCCTTTCCAGGGTGCAGTTGTAGTGAGCTGCGGCTGCGTCCATCAAGCCTTCTGCTAAAGGATATAATTCTCTTTCAGAATAATACTGTAAGCGCATGGTGTTATCGGTTCTGGATATCACCGTAAATCGGGGTAGGTCGGCGTCTGGGTAGAGCTTCTTAACCTGAACATGAATGTCGCCGTCCAAGTGCTCCAGCATATCCAACATGCCTTCTGTATTGGCTAGCACGTCGCCATGTACTGCACCTAACTTACCAAATAAGTAATAGCCAAAATCGTAGAGTAGCTCGTTAGCTGACTTACCCGTTTTCTCCACCAGCACACCTAACAGGCGTTGCATTTGTTCAAACGGGTAATAGCCCACTGCGGTATAAGCGCCGTCGTTTTCTAACCCAGCTTCCATGATGACATCGTCAGCAAACTCAGGAGAAACTTTCTCCTCGAGCATATCGATTAACGATGTAAAAACTATGCCTAGCATGTAAATTCCTCATCTAATCCCTTTTTGAGTGTAGTTCACCTAAGCATAAGAACAACTTAAACTTTATGACAAATCTTCAGATGTTTCGTCCTTGCTGGGTAAGACAACTTCAACCGTATCAACCCGCTGTAGTCCTCGCGGTAATTTATTCCCTCTTCGGCCTCTTTCTCCCTGATAGTGGGTAAGGTCGTCAGCCGTCAGTGTCATGTTGCGCTTACCGGCTCCCACTTTAATTGCGGCACCATCAGGTACAACAGTAAGCACCTTCACGTACTCTTCCCGAGATTGCGATTTTGCAGAAGGAATATTGATAAGCTTGTTCCCCTTCCCTTTACCTAAACTTGGTAAGTCGCGTAGTGGGAACATGAGCATGCGACCTTCATTAGAAATACTTAGGCACCAGTCGGAGTCTGGATTTGTAACCGGTGTTGGTTTCATGACTTTCGCCGCAGTAGGCAATGATAAGTAGGCTTTACCCGCCTTGTTCTTACTCACCATATCTTTAAATGTGCCGACGAAGCCGTAACCTGCATCAGAACCTACTAAGAATTTGCTTTCGTCTTGCGCCATAATGACGTGTTGGAATGACTCGCCACCCACTATGCTGAAGCGCCCGGTTAGCGGTTCCCCCTGACTTCGTGCAGACGGCAACCCGTGAGCGTCACAAGAGAAAGTACGACCTGAACTGTCCATAAACACGGCAGGCTGATTGCTCTTGCCTTCGGCGCTGGATAAATAGGCATCACCAGCTTTGTAGCTTAAACCTTCCGCATCGATATCATGACCTTTCGCACAGCGTGCCCAGCCCTTTTCTGACAGCACAACGGTTACAGACTCAGCAGGTACCAGCTCTTTTTCAGACAGCGCTTTAGCTTCTCCACGCTCAACAATAGGTGAGCGTCTGTCGTCACCGTACTTTTCAGCGTCTGCAAGGATTTCTTTCTTAATTAGGGTTTTAAGGCGGCGATCTGAGCCTAGAAGCTGCTGAAGCTTGTCGCGCTCTTCTGCAAGTTCATCTTGCTCGCCTTTAATCTTCATTTCTTCTAACTTGGCTAAGTGACGAAGCTTCAATTCCAGAATAGCTTCCGCTTGTGTGTCACTTAAACCGAATCGCGCCATTAATTCAGGTTTTGGTTTGTCGTACGTGCGAATAATTTCGATAACTTCATCGATATTCAAAAACGCAATTAATAAACCTTCTAAAATATGTAAACGCGCTAACACTTTATCTAAACGGTATTGCAAGCGGCGCGTCACAGTATCTTTTCGGTACTGCAACCATTCAGACAAAATCGTACGTAAGTCTTTCACCTGAGGGCGACCGTCTAGGCCAATCATATTCAAGTTGACCCGGTAGTTTTTCTCTAAGTCGGTAGTTGCAAATAAATGCTGCATCAGCTGAGTCACATCAATACGATTTGAGCGAGGCGTAATCACCAAACGGGTTGGATTTTCATGATCCGATTCGTCTCGGAGATCGCTTACCATCGGTAACTTTTTCGCCTGCATTTGCGCGGCAATTTGCTCTAGTATCTTGGCACCAGACGCTTGGTGAGGTAGAGCGGTAATAACAACATCACCGTTTTCTTCCATGTACACCGCGCGCATTTTTATAGAACCACGCCCAGTCTCGTACAGCTTTTGAATATCAGACTTTGGCGTAATAATTTCAGCTTCGGTAGGATAGTCAGGTCCATTAACGTGTTCTAGCACATCGCTAAGCTCGGCTTTGCTGTTGTCTAACAACATGGCACACGCGTTGGCCAACTCTCTCACGTTGTGAGGAGGAATATCCGTCGCCATGCCAACGGCAATCCCTGTCACGCCATTTAATAGGATATGTGGCAAGCGAGCTGGAAGCACGCTAGGCTCGTTTAGCGTACCGTCAAAATTAGGTACCCAATCTACCGTACCTTGTCCAAGTTCATTCAGCAGCACCTCAGAGAAGCGCGAGAGCTTAGCTTCCGTATAACGCATGGCAGCAAACGATTTCGGATCATCCGGCGCACCCCAGTTACCTTGACCATCTACTAAAGGGTAGCGATAAGAGAAAGGCTGAGCCATGAGCACCATCGCCTCATAACAGGCAGAATCGCCGTGAGGGTGAAACTTACCCAGCACATCACCTACGGTTCTCGCCGATTTTTTATATTTGGCGTTTGCATTTAACCCTAGGTCTGACATCGCATAAATGATGCGTCGCTGAACAGGCTTTAAGCCATCCGAAATATGTGGAAGTGCACGGTCCATGATGACGTACATGGAATAGTTTAGATAAGCGTCTTCGGTGAAACGTCGAAGAGGAAGTTGCTCTACCCCATCGCGATTAATGATGATCTCGTCACTCATGATAGTTTTTTCGTTTTGTTATTAATACCAATGCGCTCGTGCTAGTTAGGCTGTCTATTGTGGTCAATTTAGCGCACCACTTAGTGAAAGCTCTCGAGCGTTAAAGGCTATTGTGGGGTAAACCGCATTTGTGTGCAATCCTTGAAACCAATTGTCGCGACTTTTGGGTCTTACTCATTGTATGGGGTGAGGGTTTGTTTTGTTATTCTTCAAAGAGAGTGGTTAAATAGCATTGGGTGAAATTTGCCGTTCAATTTTCACTCTTACGAGTAAAACTAAAAAATAATAAAGCCCCTAATCAAACGGTAACGTAAGTACAGATAATCATGGCTATCTTTCGCGTATTCTTTTTTTTATTTCTTGTTGTAGGCAGTTACCTGCCTTCGAATGCCAGCGCGCAGCATATCGAGCAGCTCTTCGATGAAGAAAGTACGCTAGATTTATCAGACTCTCTGTATTTTTTATTTGAAACCGATTATCAGCTTACTATCAGCGATGTATCACGAAGACGCAATGACTTCCTTATGCATCCCCATGACAACCCTAACTTTGGGTTTCGTAATAATGGCATGTGGCTACTCACTTCTGTTGCCAATGTTTCAAACGATAAACACTGGGTGTTCTCAATAAATTTCAGCCAACTCGACAGTGTTGATTTTTATTTGGTGCAAAACGGCAAGGTAATAAAGCAAAGCCATCAGGGGAAAGCTCAAAAAGAACAGCGTTTTCGTGTTCCAACCTTTCGTGTTGAGCTGCCTGATAGCGATCCTGTCGACCTTTACATACGCATTGAAAGTCGCTCGTCTAGCCTAATTGCACCACTTCGAATTCAAGCCGAACCGCTACATAGCAGCTACTTCCAAATGGACAGCTTGCTCTGGGGCTTTTTCTACGGCGGATTGCTTATTCTCGCTATTTATAACCTTGCTCTATTTTTTGGCGTGCGGGAAAAAAGTCTGATTGCCTATGTTGGCTATATCGCTGCGGTTATTTTGTGGCAGTTTGTGTGGGGCGGCCATACGCACTTGCTGTTTAGTCAGGGGATCCCCTCTTGGCTGGTTGGGCATTCCGAGCTGATATTCGTAATTATTGGTATAAGCTCAGGCTTTTTTACCAAGACCTTTTTGGAAACGGAAAAGCACTCTCCCACGGCACATCCCGTCATTAACTTATTGTTGGTTTGCCAAGCGTTAACAGGGCTGGTGTGCTTCGTCGATCTGCTTCCTTCTATTTGGAAGAACAACCTAGTATACGGCGTGGGTCTTGTGGCGATATTGAGTTATATCTACGCCGGGTTCGAAGCATTTTTCAATAAGTTTAAGCCCGCGCGTTACTTCATTTTTGCATGGAGTATGCTCGCCACCGGTGCGATTATTGGCATGTTAAGCCTTATCGGAATTTTACCTTCCAACGACTTCACCACCTATTGTTTTCAGGTGGGTGTTTTCTTAGAAGCAGGGCTCTTTTCCTTTGCATTAATGGAGAAAAGCAGAGGCCAGCTGGAAAGCGAAGTTGAGCAAGCAACAAATGATTTGCGCAACAATATGGAGCTCATTGAAGAGCAGAATGCCCGTTTAGATATCGCGCGCAAAGATGCGATAAAAGCCAGTAACGTTAAATCTCAATTTCTGGCCAACATGAGCCATGAAATTCGCACACCTCTTAATGCTATCTTGGGGTTCAGCAAAGAGTTGAACAATGCGTCGCTGCCCACTGACCAGCAAGAGCAAGTCAGAATTGTTAACACGGCTGCGGACAACCTGCTAACAATCGTTAACGATATCCTCGATTTTTCTAAGATTGAGGCCGGTAAACTGCAAATTAATAATCAGCCTTTCTCGCCCAATAAGCTGCTTGAAGAAATGGTCACTATCATGGCTAAATCTTCCCACAGCAAGCGCATCGAATTTGTATTTGATTTGCACCCGCTCCCTGAAAAACTCATTGGCGATGTGTTTCGTATTAAGCAAGTGCTCAATAACTTGTTAAGTAATGCACTTAAATTCACGTCCAGCGGTACCATTACGTTTTCGGTGAGCGGACGCTCGCTTCCTCATGGTATTCACGAAGTAAATATTACCGTTGAAGACACAGGTATCGGAATAAGCCGACAAGACAGAAAAAAGCTATTTAACGCCTTCTCGCAAGTAGACGACGCCCTTAACCGTAATTACCAAGGCACTGGATTAGGTCTCGTGATAAGTCGAGAGCTGGTTCGATTAATGAACGGTGATCTAACGCTAAAAAGTGTATTAGGCCAAGGCTCTACGTTTAACGTATCACTACGTATGAACCAGTTAAGCCAGAAATATGCATTAACTAGTAGTGAAGACTGGAAAGGTAAGAACGTGGTTATTTTCGATCCGGTACCTGCAACACGTCGCTCAAGTGCAAGCATGTTATCGATTTTGGGTGCGCAGGTTACCTCTGTTGAATCACTAGATTATTTGATGTCACTTAAAGGCCAGTACGACTTTTTCATGGCAACTGTGCCAGTAAGTAAGATGGGATTGCGGGATACCTATTTAAGTCGTTTTGTACAATTCCCTGCGCAAAAGCGAATACTTTGGTATTCCGGCCCTGAACCTTTTGCGCAATACCCAAGCCTGTCGCAACATTTCCATTCACAAGCGCGTATGCCGATGACGCTTACCAAGTTAGATAGCCTGGTGCACCACCATACAACGCCAGCTAAAAATGCGATGCAAGAGAAAATAGGCACGCTACCAAAAGCTAAAATTCTTGCCGTTGATGACATGGAAATGAATCTTAAACTGCTGCATACGTGGCTCGATCATTCTCCTGTCGAGCTAACCACAACGATCAGTGGACAAGACGCCGTCAATCAGTGCCAGACTCAAGAGTTTGACTTAATTCTCATGGACGTGCAGATGCCAGGCATGGACGGACTGCAGGCCACCCGAGAAATTCGTAAATCACCGTTGAATATGGGTACCCCAATAGTGGCAGTGACAGCCCACGCGTTTAAAGAAGAGCAAGAAAGATTGCTTGCCTCTGGCATGGACGATTACTTACCTAAGCCTATTGAGGTTGAGCTACTTATTACGCTTATCAATTCGTGGTGCCACAATGTTGAGCCCGGTGAAATCATCTTTCCCTCTATCGACTGGCAGCTAGCACTTAAACGAGCGAATCAAAATCAAGATACAGCAAAAGAAATGTTAGACAGTTTTATTGCGTTACTGCCCGAAACTATCGAGACACTTTCGGCGCTTTGGGACGATCAAGATTACAATGGGCTTAAGACCGAAGTTCACAAACTACACGGTGCGTGTTGCTATACAGGTCTGCCGCGCATGCAGCATTTAGCCAACGAAACAGAGAGCTCACTTAAACTTGGTCAGCACAAGCTAGTCGAGGAAAAGTTACCAGCCCTTATTGCCGAAGCCAAGAAAGTGCTTAACGAGAGTAAATTGAAGGACAGCCGCAGCTAGGCGAATAAAGTCTAATTGCTACGATGAGCTTAGCTGGCTTCAGAAGACTGCCTAGGGCCTGTTGACCTTTGTTGTACATTTTTGCAGCGGTCTGTGTGCCATCTAGACAAGGCGAATGTTTGACGGTTTAGTGGTTCTAAATCGAGAAC
>NZ_JACSOE010000047.1:0-35528 GCF_014349115.1 Alteromonas sp. BZK5
CTTCCGGGCTCTATCTTGTTAGTGATAGGCGGTTTAGTGCTCTTAAGTTACGACTGGCCAAAAGCGCGAAGCTGGCTCAAATACAGCCAAAAAACAATGACGAGTGGTGCCCGTAGAATTGATCGTTTTCTTCTTATGCGAAAGCTGCGTTAATTGTTTTTGTTCTAACAGGTGTGCTTTTAGAAAGTTGAGCACGCCATAACGCATAGTGCGTTTCGCCCCCCTCTTCATCTCTCACCACTTTGTCGCAAAGTGTTAGCAATTAAACTTATGTAAATGCGTAATGATGCAATGCGTGTTAACGTAAACTAAAGTATAAATTGCGAAGCCTTTAACAATAATAATAGTGGCAATTATCTGAGCATGCTCAGCATCTTAGATAGTTCGTATCATCAGGCAATGTAACCGTATCGATATGATTTTGTGCAATGCGTTGACCCCGCATTGCGCTGCTTGGGTAGGCCAGATTTAAACAATCTGGTCCAAGTCATATCTTTCGCTTACCTATGGAGACAAGACCATGATCACGTTTACCGTTAATGGTAACAAACACGAATTTTCTGGTGACCCATCAACACCAGTGTTGTGGTACCTTCGTGACGAATTAAATCTTACAGGACCTAAGTTTGGCTGTGGTATGGCGCAATGTGGCGCTTGTACTGTTCACATTGATGGCATGGCACAACGCTCTTGCGTATTGCCTGTATCAGCCGTTCAAGGCAGAAAAATTACCACTATTGAAGGGCTAAGCGAAAATGGCGATCACCCTGTCCAAAAAGCGTGGGTAGAACACAAAGTACCACAATGTGGTTTCTGTCAATGTGGGCAAATCATGCAAGCTGCCAGTCTATTATCAACCAACCCAACGCCAAGTGACGAAGAAATTGTTCAGAATATGTCGGGCAACATCTGTCGTTGCGGCACGTACCCTCGCATTCACAAGGCCATTAAGTCTGCGTCGAAATCAATAAGCAGCAACGCTGGCGTTAGCTACTTTGACCCAACCCAAGCGGGAGAAGAAGCATGAGTGAGAATACCTATTTTGATATGAATCGCCGCAGTTTCTTAAAATCGACAGCAGCGGCGGGTGCACTGGTTCTTGGTACCTATTTTATGGGTGGTGCACCTCGCGCCATGGCTGGCGTATTAGCAAAGCCGGCGGAAAACGCAAAGCGCGCAAACTTGTTCATTGCACTTCGCCCTGACGGCATGGTTGAAGTAACGTGTCACCGCAGCGAAATGGGTCAACAGATCCGAACCGCCATTGCGCAAATTGTAGCTGACGAGATGGAAGCGGCGTGGGACAAAGTCATTGTTATTCAAGGCAAAGGCGACCCCAAATACGGTGACCAAAACACCGATGGCTCGCGTAGTATCCGCTTCAATATGCAGCGTCTTCGAGAAATGGGCGCAAGCGTGCGTTATATGATGCAACATGCAGCAGCTAAGCGTTGGGGTGTTGAGCCAAGTACCTGTGTTGCCGAGCAGCATGTGGTAACACACACTTCAGGTAAAACGCTTGCTTATAAAGACTTAATAGACGATGCATTAACCATTACGCCGCCAGAAGCAGATAAGCTTAAGCTTAAAGAAAGGAAAGAATGGCGTTACATCAATACCGGTATGGCGCATATCGACCTTCAAGACATCGTTACCGGTAAAGCAACCTTCGCCGCCGACGTGCGCGAGCCAAAAGCACTTGTTGCTATAATCGAACGCCCACCTGTAGTGGGCGGTAAGATGAAAAGCTTCAATGCAGATAAAGCAAAAGCGGTTAATGGCGTTGTTGATGTAATTGAAATTCCAGCGCCAAAAGGTGCGCCTCAGTTCCAACCAAAAGGTGGGCTAGCCATTATAGCTAACAACACATGGGCAGCATGGCAAGGCCGCAAAGCATTAGACGTCACCTGGGACGATGGCGCAAATGGCGACTATAACTCAGCGAACTTTAAAGAGCAGTTGCTAAACACAGTAAATGCACCTCAAGCGCTTGTTAGAGAAAAAGGCGATGCGTTGAGCGTTTTAGAAAAAGCCAGCGACAAACTGGTTGCTGACTATTACGTGCCGCATTTAGCACAAGCCCCAATGGAGCCACCATGTGCTACTGCCATGTACTATAAAGATCGCGTTGACGTATGGGCAGCAACACAAAATCCGCAGGCTGATATGGAAACCGTGGGCGCTATGGTTGGCATGGACAAAGAAAAAATCAATGTTCACGTTACCATGCTAGGTGGTGCTTTCGGGCGTAAGTCTAAGCCTGACTTTTCAGCGGAAGCAGCATTCCTATCAATGAAAACGGGCAAGCCAATTCGCGTTCAATGGACACGTGAAGATGATATTCAGCACGGTTTCTATCACGCGGTTTCCGCTCAACATGTTGAAGCTGCACTTGATGAAAACGGTAAAATTGACGCTTATCTTCACAGAACCGCGTTTTCACCTATTGCCTCTACGTTCCAAGAGGGCGCGAACGCACCCTTTAGCTTTGAGTTAGATTTGGGCTTTACGGATAACCCTATTCTTACGCCCAACATGAAGTTAGAGCGCGGTGAAGCGCCAGCCAAAGCCCGTATTGGATGGATGCGTTCAGTATCGAACATCTTCCACGCGTTTGCTGTACAGTCGTTTATTAATGAAGCAGCCCACAAAGCAGGCAAAGACGCTAAAGATTACCTATTGGAAGTAATTGGTCCTGATAGAATTATTGATGTGACGGATCAAAAAGCCGAATATCAAAACTATTGGGGTGATAAGTCGGTTTATCCTTTGGATACAGGCCGTCTTCGTAATGTAATTGAGAAAGTATCTGACATGGCAGGCTGGGGCCGCAACATGCCTAAAGCCCGCGGACTGGGTATTGCTGCGCACCGTAGCTTTTTAACTTACGTTGCTACTGTGGTTGAAGTTGAGGTGTCTGACGCTGGCGATCTTAGCGTGATTAAATCATGGGTAGCGATTGATGCAGGTACTGTAGTTAACACCGATACGGTTAAAAACCAAACCCAAGGCGGCTCGGTTTACGGTATCACAACAGCAATCAGTGACGGTATAACGTTTGATAAAGGGCGTGTACAGCAGAGTAACTTCCACAACTACCGTGTACCGCGCATGAGCGATTCACCACTAGAGGTAGAAGTTGAAGTAATTGAAAGCGATGCGCCGCCAGCAGGTGTAGGTGAACCTGCAACCCCCGTGTATGCGCCAGCGCTGTGCAATGCCATTTTTGCTGCATGCGGTAAGCGTATTCGCCAGCTACCTATTGGTAACCAGCTTAAAGCGTAAGCATTCTATAGATTCGGCTTAATCGCTGGTTTGATGACTAAATACTAACGCTATTTAAGACAGGCAATCATATCAAAAAGGGTTAACACACACTGTGTTAACCCTTTTTTTATGCATGTATTCGGTAGTGTCTCAATAGTGGCGGGGCAATTATCTTCGCGGATTAGTTCAATAGAAAAGACTATATAAGTTATAGATACTTAGGCAAAAACACGCTATCGAGATAACAACGCAAGCAACAAAAAGGTGAATAAAAACACCATAACTTGCATAGGCGAAAACTGCACATATCAGACCAATAGTGAATTCAACCAGCGCAGCTTCACAGAACGTTCTGATGTTACTGATTACAGGTTGTGCAAAAAACTTAAATTTATAAGCCATCTTAGTTTCCCTCCCCTGCCTCATCCATACTGCTAGCCTAACGCTATTTACAATAGCACACTAATCCAACCGGACATAATTTAACCAAGTAATATAAGAAGGTCTTGAGCTTTGTTGCACATCAAAAAGGCGAAAAAACCTAGTCATTAGCATATTCACCATTTCCAACTAACTAAGCCATTGCTTAAGAGCAGCAGACAACCATTAGAGACAAAAAAGGAGGCCAACATGACCTCCTTTTAGCCAAACTGTAAATTAACCTGTAACCTTTCAATTAAAAGGAAAATACTTTCATTGTTGGACGGTTAATTCCCGCCTTATTCTAATAGGTTATTCTTACTCGTAGTTGCGTTCCATCCACATTAACTGCATTTTAAGCTCGTTAATTTCTTTCTGCGCTTCCGCCAACTGCTCTACCACAGAGCGTGATTGCATAACGTTTTCTTCGGAAGTATTTACTGAAACTGCGCTGTCATTATGTGCCATGAGAATTCAACCAAGTTAATTATTAATCAAAGATTCAAAGTGAAAGTCACTTTGTAATATTACATTTTTAATTACAAAAAGTCATGTTATCAACACGCAAAAATACATAGTTTTGCTAAATAACCACAGTTTTTTTAAGGAATGAAACTTGAGCAAAAATTTGTTTCTAGATGAGTGGCCATCACTTTAAGTTGCCTAACAAAAAAAGAGACCTTATGGTCTCTTTTTCAATAATATCAAAGCGATAACGTCGTGAAATAACATGACGTTAGATGGAAAACTAGATAGCCTTTAAGCTTTCTAGCCTTCACATCCGAACTGCGTGATTAACCGTGCTTTTCAGCAAGGTAAAGCCAGGTTTCAACCACGGTATCAGGATTAAGTGATACCGAATCAATCCCTTCTTGTACCAGCCACGCGGCGAAGTCTTCGTGATCTGATGGACCTTGACCACAAATGCCTACGTATTTTTCACGCTTCTTCGCTGCCTGAATTGCCATTGACAACAATGCTTTGACCGCTTCATCACGTTCATCAAACAAGTGCGCGATAAGACCACTGTCGCGATCTAGACCTAGGGTTAACTGCGTTAAGTCGTTAGACCCAATAGAGAAACCGTCGAAAATGTCTAGGAACTTATCAGCAAGCAAAGCGTTTGATGGCAGTTCACACATCATGATAACGCGAAGGCCATTTTCACCTTTCTTAAGTCCCTGCTCTTCAAGAAGCTCGATAACTTGACGACCTTCTTCTAATGTACGAACAAACGGGATCATGATCTCAACATTGGTCAAGCCCATTTTGTTGCGAACGCGCTTTATGGCTTCACATTCAAGGGCAAAACAATCGCGGAAATCTTCAGAGATGTAGCGGCTTGCACCACGGAAACCCAACATTGGGTTTTCTTCGTCTGGCTCGTATTGATAACCGCCCACTAAGTTGAAGTATTCGTTCGATTTGAAATCTGACATACGAACAATAACTTTCTCTGGCGAGAATGCAGCGCCAATGGTTGAAATACCTTCCACCAATTTCTCGATGTAGTATTCCGTAGGCGACTCGTAGCCTGCAATCATATCGCTAATTTCTTCTTTCAACTCTTCAGGCTGGCTGTCGAAATTAAGTAGTGCTTTAGGGTGCACACCAATCATGCGGTTGATAATAAACTCAAGACGCGCAAGACCAACACCTGCGTTTGGCAAGCGAGCAAAATCAAATGCGCGATCGGGGTTACCCACGTTCATCATGACTTTCAGCGGTAGGTCAGGCATTGCGTCAATGCGTGAGGTCACTACGTCGAACTCTAGTTCGTCACCGTAGATAAAACCAGTGTCACCTTCAGCACAAGACACAGTAATTTTGTCGCCGTTCTCGATACTGTCAGTCGCGTTACCACAACCCACAACCGCTGGAATACCTAACTCACGCGCGATGATTGCCGCGTGACACGTACGGCCACCGCGGTTGGTAACAATAGCAGAAGCCTTCTTCATGATAGGTTCCCAGTCAGGGTCTGTCATGTCAGTTACCAGAACATCACCCGCCTGGATTTTGTCCATCTCTTCAATTGAATCAAGCACTTTCGCTACACCAGCACCGATTTTGTGACCAATTGCACGGCCTTCACAAACAATGTTGCTTTGACCTTTCAACTGGAATCGCTCGATGCTCTGTGAGTCTTCACGGCTGCGTACCGTTTCAGGGCGAGCCTGAACAATGTATAGTTTGCCGTCTGCGCCATCTTTTGCCCACTCGATGTCCATAGGACGCTTGTAGTGGTTTTCAATGATCTGCGCCTGTTTAGCAAGCTCCATTACTTCGTCATCAGTCAACGAGAAGGTTTTGCTGTCAGCTGCATCAATATCGACAATAGACACTTGCTTACCGTGTGCTTCATCATCTGAGTACACCATTTTAGTCAGCTTACTACCAAGGTTACGACGAACGATAGCAGGCAGGCCTTTATCAAGTGTTGGTTTGTGAACATAGAACTCATCAGGGTTAACCGCACCCTGCACCACCATTTCACCTAAACCAAATGAGCTGGTAATAAATACAACGTCTTCAAAGCCAGACTCTGTATCGATAGTAAACATAACGCCTGATGATGCGATATCACTACGCACCATGCGTTGTATGCCTGCAGATAGCGCCACGCCTTTGTGGTCGTATCCTTGGTGAACGCGATATGAAATAGCGCGGTCGTTAAATAGCGATGCGAACACGTGCTTAATTGCCACAAGCACGGCTTCATAGCCTTTAACGTTTAGGAAAGTCTCTTGTTGACCTGCGAAAGACGCATCAGGCATATCTTCAGCCGTGGCTGATGAACGCACTGCAAATGACGCTTCTTCACCTGCATCACCCTGTAATGTGACAAACGCAGTTTTGATTTCTTCTTCTAGCTTTCCTTGGAAAGGTGTGTCGATGATCCACTGGCGGATATTCTTACCCGCTTCGGTCAGTGCGTTTACGTCATCTACGTCTAACGAGTCTAAGACTTCGTGAATGCGCGCTTCTAGGCCACTTTGCTCTAGAAACTCATTAAATGCCTCGGCGGTGGTAGCAAAACCTCCCGGCACCTGCACACCGGCGTTCGCCAGGTTTGAAATCATCTCGCCTAATGATGCATTTTTGCCGCCTACGCGACCCACATCATGCATGCCCAGTTCTTGATACCAAAGTACGTATTCTTGCACAGCCCAAGCCTCCAGCTTTTTTATGTGTAGGGTATGAGGTTAATTTCAGGTTTGTGCTTTTTGTCACCTGAAACTCATCAAATTGTAGTCGATATGTGGTGAAAACCACTGTTAACGCTGTCCATTACGTTTGACAGCAAACCTATTGATATTTGCCATCATTCACAAGAACCGTGTAGCTTTTCGACGAAATCATCTTAGAATGGGGAAATTCAGAATGTAAACCCTTTATTACTTTTGTAATAAAATTACACCAATGTTAAGGATATGTTGTGCGCACAGCTTTTTATATTTCAGATGGTACAGCCATCACTGCAGAGGTCTTCGGCCACGCCCTGCTTTCCCTGTTTCCCGTTTCTTTCAATCACAACACCATTCCATTCGTTGAAACTGAGGAACAAGCTCACAAAGTTTTACAGCAAATTTCTGAAAGTTTTCAAGACACCGGAGAAAGGCCGCTCGTTTTTTATACAATTGTGAATGTAGATATTCGCAAAATAATCTCGAAATCTGTGGGCATTAACTATAATTTTCTCGATCAATTCGTAGCGCCACTGGAAAAAGTATTGGGTGTTCCTTCAAAACCAGAAAAACATCGTACACACAGTATCCACGAAACCACCTACGATATTAGAATTGAGGCCGTAAACTACGCACTGGCTAATGACGATGGCTCTAATCTAAAAGATTACGATGAAGCAGACATCATTCTTACTGGTGTTTCACGCTCGGGTAAAACGCCAACAAGTCTTTACTTAGCCCTTCAATACGGAATAAAAGCAGCGAACTACCCTTTTACAGAAGAAGACATGGGCGACATGCTTAAGCTTCCCCCTGCCCTACGCAGGTTCAAACATAAGCTTTTTGGGCTAACGATTGCAGCGGATAGACTCCATCAAATACGTTCAGAGCGCCGTGCAAACAGCAAATATGCATCGCTGCCACAATGTCGAATGGAACTGCGTGAAGTAGAAAACTTGTATAGAAAGGAAAAAATCCCGTTTTTAAATAGCACTAAGTACTCGATTGAAGAGATCTCAGCAAAAATATTGGCAGAGACGGGGCTCAAACGTCGTAAGTACTAAGCGGGCTTTTAAGTATTCAGTAACTTTGTACGAAGCTGCCATATTTACCCGCTGTATTTTATACAACACTTTTTATGTCGCGGTGGTGCCTTTAACTATGTAAAGCGACAAGGCACCACATTACCTAGATTCTGGTCAAGTTTAGGCTAACTAGGCGATAGTAGCTCTAGTATTTGCGGTCTCGCTTGCCCTTTTATTATTTACTATTGAAGCGTCACTTCTTGTTGCTTTCTACCAATTCTTCAAGCGCTACACCTGGGTCTTCTTCACCTGCAACAGATGATGCATAAGGGCTCGCAGCTTCTGCATCCTGATGTGAAACGTCCGCTTTACTATTGGATTGTTTTTCTTCATCTGAAGACAACGTCGTTTTTTCTTGTGAACTTTTTTCTTTTGCTTTCATACCTCTAATCAACTCCTCTACATAAGGTAAAAATTCTAGCACGGTAGCAACGGCGATAACTGATAGTAAATACCATGTTGGAAGGGGCTCTTGCTTAAACCGCAGACCAAAATCAGCAGGACTTTCGCCCAGTCCGAATAACGCTATAAAATGAGACCAATGTCTGGCAATTACCAAAATTAATGCGAGCAGCGGTATCATTTCCAAAAAGCTGTGCACATGCTGCTCAATAGGCCCCACTCTTCTTTTCGATACCGCATAGCTAACGTCCCACAGTGCTGTTAATTCATGTAAGAAGAAAAACAGAATACCTGCAGCAATAATTAAACTATTCACCTCAAAGAGGAGAACCATAAAAAGAGGAATTCCTACCTCTATAAACATCAATAGATGAATTAAGGACTCCTTCGGCCCCGCGGTAGCAGCAATATTACTGCTGCGGTGGCAAAACCAGTCGACTATCCCTGCTGTGAACCACAGCGGTATGATGAAATACATCAATATTAGCTGTGTAACGTCATTCATGACTAAACCTTCTACATTAAGTCTAAGCATTACAGATGTAATAGCTTGTAAACTCGACATCAGATAACGTTGTAACGTTGAAAACAGAAGATTAGATTAAGAATGATTAACATTTTTTAATGTCTAATAGGTAACAGGTTTTCTTATTGGAAAAATTGAAGTTATGCAATCGACAGGTCTTAGCGCTTGCTGATAGAAAATGACTATCACGGATAAACAGTTACAATTCATTAATTTATCGATATTGTAAACAAATCATAATGATACAATATAACATTGCACATTATCTTGGGAGAAATAACATGTTCACAGAAGAAATGGTTCATACCGCACTACAAACTTGGTGCGACAATGTAGTAGCGGTAGGTAAAGTGCACGCTGAAGGTGGCGATGTAAAAGCATTCGCTTCACAAGTGCTGTCAGATAACTACGACTACGATAATGGAAAAGTACTCTTTAAACCTACGCTTACTTTTGGCTCTCAAACATTTCGCCCAACAAAAAAAGGCGCTTTATCTTATTTCGTAGGCGGTAATAGCGACTATCCAAACGACAATGGCTTTAAATTAAAGCCATGGGTGAAGGTTTGGTATAGCAAAGAAGACTTTATCTTAAACGGTGAGCTTGCCATTGTTCAGTGTAACGTACACTTTATCGGCGAAGACGACAGCCATATTTTTGTAAACAAGAGCTTTGTTTTCAAACAATGTGAAGACGGAAAAATTCGCATTATCCTTCATCAATCTTCGCTTCCGTATCAGCCTTAAAAGGTAGTTGATACGTTTTAACTAATTAAAAAAGAGTCATGACTTAAAGACAGCCATGACTCTTCATTTTTGACTATCCATTAATTATCTGGCTTTGAGGTGTCTCTGCCTAGTGCTTGTTTAAGCTCAGCTAAATAGTTTTCGAAAGGCTTCCACTGCCCCATCCCTGTTTTGTATATAGGTTGGCGAACCTGTTCAGAGCTTGGCGTCTTTATCACCCGTTTGGTTTGGTGAAACGCTAAGCATGCTTCTTCAAAATCTAACCCACAAAAATCTAGAATGCGTTTAACTTGCCCTTCCAAATCATCCAGAACATCTTCGTGCTGTACAGTAAGAATTTCCCCAGGCAACACACTATGCCAATGATCCATAAGCTGTTCATAAGCATTATAGTAACGGCCAATATCGTCAAGCGAATAGCTGAACTCTTGCCCCTCACCGAATAACTGTTTAAAGCCACTAAAACAGCAGTCCATTGGGTTTCTGCGTGCATCAATAATTTTGGCGTTAGGCAGTATCTTTTTAATTAAGCCTATGTGAATGAAGTTATTGGGCATTTTATCAATGAAAAATGCCGCGCCTTGTCGGTAAGCTTTAGTCTGCTCAATATAACGGGCACCAAGCTTTTCGAGGGTTGCACTATCTAGTTCGCTCACGTTAAACGGATAAGGTGTTTTTTGATGACTTAATGATGAAGCAATACCTAATATATCGTGTAGCTCCATGGTGCCGTCTACCTGCGAATGTGACGCGAGGATTTGCTCTAATAATGTCGAACCAGCGCGAGGCAAGCCCACAATAAAAATAGGATCGGGAGCTTGGCAGCCCTGTTTTGAACTGAAAGAACCCGCCGTGAAAGCCTGCTGCTGAGCGTCTAAGGCCTTCTCTGTTCTACTAATATCAAATTGAAGCGTACTGTGTTTAAGTTTATTGCCTTGGTCATAGTAGGCAAACGCTTTATCTGCCTGGCCTTTGTCTTCAAACCCTTTACCTAACGCAAAACAAATGTGAATTTTATCGTCTAACTTTATCGAGCTAGCTTCAACTTGCTTGCACATTTGCGACAGCATGTTGTCGCTGAATTTGTAGGTTTTTGTATTCGCTAAACTCCAATAAGCGTCGCCGTAATCATTCGCGTATTCAACCGCTTTTTCATAGGCGTTAACGGCATCCGTAGTATCGCCTTTTGCTTTTAACGCATGGCCCAATGCAACCCACACTTTAGGTCTATCAGCATTTTGTGACAACACTTCTTTGTATAGGCTTATTGCTTCATCTAACTGACCGACGCCAACAAGTGCATGGGCCAAGCTGGTTTTAATAGCAAAGCTTTCTGGGTTCAGCGCTAATCGCGCCTTCGCTACCTTCACCGCATCTGGGAATTTGCCTAGTTTAGATAAAACATTTTGATAGGCTAATGCGGCACGCTCATTGTCAGGATAAAGCTCAACGCAGCTTTCTAAAAGAAATTCAGCATCGCTATATACCTTAAGCTGCATGCCTATTTCAGCAAGTAACATCATTGCTTCTGGATGATGTTTTTGCTTAGTTAAAAACTGTCGGCATACTTGCTCTGCTGCTGAAAACTGCTTTTCATACATTAAATCGTAAGCACCGAGTACCGGTGCAGGAAGTGACTGCAAATGTTCGATTTGCTGGGTCGCCATTGATACTGCAGGTACGTCGTCATGGCTTTTATAAATGGTAAGGAGCTTTTTCCAACTGCTAATTAGCGCGGGGTTAAAATGCGTAGCTTTAAAAAATGCGTTAGCCGCTGCTTGATGGTTGCCGGTGGCTTCATGGCAATAAGCTAACTCTTGATATCCTCTACCATAATCTGGCTTAAGACCAAGTAGCGCATCAATATGTTTAAACGCTTCGTTATATTGTTTAGACAGCCTTTGAATAACCGCTGTTAAATAGTGTGTTTCCGCCTTCTGTTGATCGCTCAACGATGCAGAAAAAAGCGTTTGCATGCTTTCCATTGCAATTGAGAACTGTCCACGCTGCAGTGCCTGCTTTACAGCGCGTACTTGTTGTTGAAATTCTTCTGGTGTCATAGCCTACTTTATTATTCTATTTGCGAAATATAGCGCGCTTTTATGAGCCTAATTAAATACATAAATACGAGCGTTTCAGCACAGCTGCTATTTTAGTATACGCGTTAGTTACTAAATACAGATACTACCGAAATTTTTAGCTTTAGTAATGAGAACGGCAGACTTATGTCTGCCGTTTGATAACGCTATTGCGTGGTTAACGTTACATCAACCACTGATAACTATTAATAATAGTCGTAAGAGAAGCGAAGACCTATAGTACGAGGGCGATTAGTCACAACCTTAGGCGTATACTGCTGTGTATCAATGTTCAAGATTGCTGATTTGTCGAAAACGTTGTCAACGAATGCTTCAACTTTCCAGTTTTGATACGTCATCCCCACAGATACATTACCAATCACGTAACTTTCCTGAATGTAGCGACCACCACGAATTGTTTCGCCATCTGCACCTGGATACGTTGCGCCTTTAAACTCGTCACCCTCATCTTTAATTTTCAGACCCGAGCCCGTGCCATAAATCAATCGAGTTGCATCTTCCATGGCATAGGCGTTCATCACCATGCCAGCAAGACGGTCGCCGGTGTAGGTAAGTGATGCATTAACATACCCTTCTTTACCGCCATCTAACTCAAAGAAATAACGTGCGCTAATGTTGCCTGAGAAATCAGCAGAGTACGGAAGCTCACTGCCTACGCCAGCCGCGATATCTTCTAGTTCAGGGTTAATACTAACCAGCTCAGTATCCAGTACGCTAAATGCTGCGTTAATAACTAGGTTATCTGTCGCTAACCAAGTAATGTCTGCATCAATCCCTTTAACTTCTGCATCACCAACATTATCGGTAAAGACTAAGAAACTAATATTTGCTGGGTCGAAAAGCGACGTTTGCAAGTCACTGATTTCTGAATAGTAACCAGTAGCATTAACACGCAAGATACCGTCTAAGAAATCACCTTTCAGGCCAATTTCGTAGTTATCCAGCGTATCTGTTGTTGAGTAAACCGGAACACGGAAATCCGCAAAGGCCCCAGTGTCATTTGCCGCTGCGTCACCACCTAGTCTGTTAGTTACTGGTGGACGGAAGCCTTCTGAATAGTTCGCGAAAAGCAATACGTTTTCATTTACTTTCCAGTCAAGGCCAAATTTGAAGATGGTATCGTCAACAGTGAGTACACCGTCACCGTCTAGTAATCCAATTTCCAATGAACCATCTTGGATAGCATCTACAACACCTTGGCCGTCAAGACCCAAACCATCATAAACGGCGGGATCTAGCACGCCTTGACCATAGGCTTCTAATCGGCCTGTTACGTCGCGTGTTGATGTAGCGCCGCGATAAATATCGTCAATTTGATACCAGCGCGCACCAATGGTAGCAGTAAGCGTATCAGTAATTTCATAGCCTAGCTGACCAAATACTGCGATCTGCTCGATAGTATGCGTAACATCGTTTACAAAGCTAATTTCAGGAGAGAAAGGGCCACCATCGCTGTTAATTCCACGGTCACCCGCCAGCGCATTCCATGAACCCGCAAGGTTCTCAAAGATTTCAGGGCTTGCGATTTTAAACTGGCCTACCGAGCCTACTTCCTGTTCGTCATAAAACACACCCGCCGTTAGCTGCCATGGTGTATCCATCGTTGTGCTGAAACGTAGTTCGTGGGTTAAGCGAGTGCTAGTGGTGTCTTCTTTGTAGTATTTACTTGGATCGAGGCAGCGCGCGTCATCTGGATTATCTGGCGTTTCATAGTGCGTACACACATAGTACGCGGAAAATAAGCCGCCGTTGGTGTAGCCTGTGTAATCGGTAAGCGTGTCTATTTCACGGTCAAGGTAACCACCGGTATACACCACATCTAGTTTTTCCAAACGACCATTTAGGGTCCATGTGGTTAAGCCAAATTCGTCGGAGTTTTCATCGCTTTGAAAGCGAATTGCCGAGCTTTCGCCTTCCACTGTGGGGTCGTAGGCAAACACACCTTCTGTATCAAGTGTTTGTTGAGTGTGTTGAACCAGTACATCCCAATCTTCGTTGATAATGTAAGACAACCCGAATCGCGCCCCTGAGTAAACCGCGTCATTAAAGTTATCTTCAACATGTTCGCTGTTTCTTGGCGACACAACGGCTGCTTCACTGCGGGTAAAACCATTGATTTCACGACGTGCATCCATCGCAGCCGGATCGATGCCCTGTTTCTGCAATGCATTTCCAGAAATACGATCAATAACTACTGCACTTCCAATGTAACCACCATTTCCTGGCTCATTTTCAATGTTGTCTATCCAACCGCCCTGACTTTCATTGTAGGCAGCCACACGCAGCGCAAGGTTGTCAGTTGGAGTAACGTTGAAATATGCCTCCACCGTGTTACTCATATCTCCGCCTTTTGTGGTGGAAATACTGGTGTCGAAGCCTGCAGCAAAACCAGAATGATCTGGCTTGTTTGTGATTAGACGAACTGTACCTGCCTGAGAACTCGCACCAAATAACGTACCTTGCGGCCCAGGTAGAACCTCTACACGCTCAACGTCGGTAGCAAAAATATCTAAGTTTCGGCCAGCCATAGAAACAGGCATTTCATCAAGATAGAAAGCCACTGAGGGCTGAAGTGCTTGAACAGATGACAGGGTAATGCTTGATTGCGTGGTCGCCGCACCACGAATGTATATTTCATTCTGACCTGGACCTGTACCTTGGAATACCACATTCGGTAAAAACTCTACGTAGTCTTGGAAGTTATCAATACCGAGGTTTTCTAATGCTTTTCCATCCAATGCAGAGACTGCGACAGGGACATCTTGGATTGATTCACTTCTTTTCGTGGCGGTAACTTCTATGGTTTCAAGTTTAGCGGGCGCTTTAGTTTCTTGCGCGGCCAGAGAGGTGGATGCCAGTGCAGCGATGATTGCACAGCTAAGCTGAGTTTTTCGCATTTGTGTGTGTTTCCTTCAATTGTTTTTTTATTCTTCGGACAGTGTTTACTTAAAAACACATATCAGAAAGATCATATATTACGATACACAATCTATTATTTATTTCTACTCTAACGATTAATAATTAACCAAAAACACCTAAAACCTAGTAGAAAGTCTAATTTTTATCGTAAAAACAATTAAAAAAAAAGACAGCACTTTGACCCACCTACCAAATACATACAAATCTAATAATTTCATTTGATGTTTATAAAAAATGCACCATGCGGTATATTTCTGCGTATATACCGAAATTTATAAAAGGTGAAAGGAATTTACTGCGTGATTGAGAACGAAAATAAATCTCCACTCAACAAGCCGGTGTTTATTACATCGTCAGCTTTAATCCTATGTTTACTTATCTTCGCTGCTAGCGCTCCTGAAACAGCAGACGCGCTTTTCCAAAAGCTTCAGAGCGCAATTGTGACCAACGGTAGTTGGTTTTATGTATTTACTGTCGCAGTAATTGTGGTGTTTGTTGTTTTCCTCGGCATGTCACGCTACGGCGAAATTAAGTTAGGTCCAGATCACGCAAGCCCCGAATTTAGCTTTGGGACTTGGCTTAGTATGTTGTTTGCAGCAGGAATGGGAATTGGGCTTATGTTCTTTGGCGTTGCCGAGCCCTTAATGCACTTTTTAGCGCCCCCTACTGCACAGGCTGAAAGCATTGACGCCGTTCGCGAAGCAATGAAAACCACATTTTTCCATTGGGGTGTTCATGCTTGGGCAATTTATGCAGTGGTGGCGCTGATTTTGGGCTATTTTGCGTACCGTCAAAACTTACCTCTTACACTGCGTTCTGCTTTATATCCGTTAATTGGTGACCGGATTTATGGCTGGCCTGGGCACGTGGTTGATATATTCGCGGTTACGTCAACGGTGTTTGGTGTATCGACGTCGCTAGGCTTGGGTGCTTCGCAAGTAAATGCGGGTTTTAACTATTTATTTGGTCTACCGTCAAATACTGGTGTGCAAATAGCTATAATGGCAGGCGTTGTTGGTTTAGCCGTAATTTCTGTAACTACTGGCCTGGAAAAAGGCATACGCCGTCTGTCAGAAACCAATATGGTTTTAGCCTTACTGCTGCTTTTAATTGTTCTTTTTTTAGGCCCAACCGTATTTTTACTACAAGCGTTCATGCAGAACACTGGGGCTTATCTGTCTGATTTGGTGCGCAACACATTTAACCTGTTCGCCTATGAGAAAACAGACTGGATTGGCGGCTGGACGATCTTCTACTGGGGTTGGTGGTTAGCATGGGCACCGTTTGTTGGCCTGTTTATCGCGCGTATCTCTTACGGTAGAACCATTCGTGAATTTGTAATGGGCGTACTGCTTATACCATCAGCATTTACACTATTTTGGATGACCGTATTCGGCAACGCCGCTATTGATCAGGTGTTAGTACAAGGTAAAGACGTACTTGCACAAATGGTAAATGAAGATAGCGCAGTGGCACTGTTTGTATTTTTAGAACAGTTCCCTTTCGCTTCAGTACTAAGCCTAATAGCAGTATTGATGGTCATTGTGTTCTTTGTAACCTCATGTGATTCGGGTGCCATGGTTGTCGATATGTTGTGTTCACACGGTGAAAACAATACGCCGTTGTGGCAACGAGTATACTGGGCTGTTGGCGTTGGTGTGGTGAGTTCAGTGCTGCTTTACGCTGGTGGTCTTGGCGCGCTGCAAACTATGACGATTGCTGCCGCACTGCCATTTGCTATTGTGCTGCTTATCGCCATAGCGGGACTATTGAAAGCCCTTCGTATTGAAGCGTACAAACGTGAAAGTTTACAAGTACTAACGGGTACACCGCAGCATAATGACTCTGATAAAAACTGGAAAGAGCGCCTTGAAAATATTGTGACCTTTCCAGATGAAACTGCCGTTCGTCGTTACATCAACAAAGTGGTGAAGCCTGCGCTAATAGAAGTAAGCGAGGAGTTCAAAGCGCAGCAATTTGAAATAAAAATTGAAGATACCGACGAAGCACTCATATTAACCGTTGATATGGGCAATGACCCTGAGTTCATTTATGCTGTGCACCCTGTATCGACAGAACAGCCTGAATTTGGCCCAAGTGACGCACCAGCACTGGACGAAAACAAAAAGGCCACGTACTATCGCGCCGAAGTGCACCTTAGTGAAGGTGGTCAGAACTATGATATTATGGGCTGGTCGAAGATTTCGGTCATTAATGACGTCATCGATCACTATCATAAGCACCAACATTTTATTCATTTGCTTAAGTAACCGCTGGGTTACGCATTTGTTGGAAGTAACATGCGAAAAGAAGAAGAACTATTAGTGGCACTACGGCGCGTAATACGCGCTGTAGACCTACGCAGCAAGCAGCTAAGTAAACACGTGGGTTTAACAGGCCCACAATTATTGGTGATGCAAAATATTGAAGAGCGCCCAGGTATAATGGTGCGCGAAATTGCAGAGAATATTAACTTAAGCCCTGCAACCATCACGAATATTCTAGATAGACTAGAATCACGAGACTTAGCTACGCGCATAAGAAGTACGCAAGATAAACGAAAAGTGGGCGTATTCTTAACCGAACGCGGTAAAGAGGCAGTGGTTGACGCCCCTCGTCCGCTTCAAGAACACTTTGTCGAGCGTTTTTCACAGCTTAAAGAGTGGGAGCAAAGCCAAATGGTCGCTACCGTTCAGCGAATTGCTAGCATGATGGATGCTGAAGATATTGATGCCTCTCCTTTCCTGGAGTTAGGCAGTATTTCAGAAAAAAGCTAATAGCCTTTGTCTTCTTTAAAAAAAATGGCCTTCACTTGAAGGCCATTTTTGTATCTATCTTTGGCGCTGGCGTAGAAGCGTTCAGCTGACTGCTATGACTTCGCCTTGAGTGGATTTACCTTTCCACCCGTGATTTTGTCAGCGCGCCCTTCCTCTTTCGCTTTCTCAGCACGGCGCTTGCGAATTTCTTTAGGGTCAGCAATAAGCGGGCGGTAAATTTCAATACGATCGCCATCGGTAAGCGTGTCGCGAAGCTTAACCACGCGGCTCCAAATACCCACTTTCGTTGCTTTCAAATCAATCTCGGGAAACTGCTCAAGCACGTTAGACGCGTTTATCCCTTCTTCTACCGTCGCATTTTCATGAATAGCAACATCAATGATAGTTTGCTTGGTGGGTAACGCGTAGGCAACCTCAATATTGATGAGCTTCTTACTCATGCGTACACGCTCCGCGCTCGGTCTGTAAACGCTGCAACCATACTACTGGCTAAACTGTTAAACACTTTACCAAAAGCCATTTCAGCTAGCTTATTGCTGAATTCAAACTCTAGGTTTAATTCAATTTTACAGGCTTCTTCTGATAACGCTGAAAATGTCCAGCCACCGGTAAGCGAGCGGAACGGGCCGTCGACCAGTTGCATTTGAATACTTTTACCTGGCTCTAACACATTGTGCGTTGTAAACCATTGCTTGATACCTGCTTTTGCCACTAACAATGACGCTTTCATGCTTTGCGCTGACGTGTCGAGGATTTTGCTATCGGTACAGCCTGGCAAAAACTCTGGGTAGGAAGCTACATCGTTGACTAAGTTAAACATGGCTTCTGCGCTATGGGCTACCAGCGCGCTTCTATGAATACTTGGCATTGATTCCACTACAATTAAAACTCTTGGCCGCATTGTATCACAGAAAATTTGGTTCGCTTGTATTCGGTTTTGAACCAAATGCCCCAATATAAGATTACAATGACAACTAAAGACATTCCTTTGAACAATCAGTATAATAGCCAGCATGAAAAAGAATAAAGCCAACAAAAACACCACAGGAAATATCGCGCAGAATAAAAAAGCGCGTCACGACTATTTCCTAGAAGACAAGTTCGAAGCCGGACTTGAGCTTCAAGGGTGGGAAATTAAAAGTATTCGTGCCGGTAAAGTGAACATTACCGATGCGTACATTATTATCCAGAATGCCGAAGCGTATTTGGTAGGGTGTAGAATTAGTCCGCTGAATCAAGCCTCTACCCACGTTATCGCAGCTCCAGAGCGTGCTCGCAAATTGTTGCTGAACAAACGAGAAATTGACCGCTTAATGGGTGCGCGAGACCGCCAAGGTTATTCAATCGTTGCCACGTCTATGTATTGGAAAAAGTGTTGGGTGAAACTAGAAATTCACCTAGCAAAAGGTAAGCACGCCCATGACAAGCGTGACTCCATTAAAGACAAAGATTGGCAACGTCAAAAAGAAAGAATGATGAAACACAGCGTTTAACGCTGTGTTTTTATTTGGGCTACCGAAAAAGAGGTGTGATAGGTTTAACCTACGTCTCGTTTCGTCATTTTCTTGCGATGTAGCATATCAAGAATCAGACTCCACAGCGGTGACGGGTTTCTTAAGGTGGTTAGGTTATTCCCAAGGCGTCTAAGTTGTCTTCGCACCATGGCCATATTCGCAAGGCTTGCAAGCGATTTATCTTTCCATGAGCAGTGTGGAATTATGCCCGAATACGCCCATTCTTGTTGCCACTTTTTGGCTAAGTCTGGGGTAATAGCAAGGGCGCTGGCTAATCCAACGAGGGCACAGCCCTGTTCAATCACTTCCTCTGCTACCTCGGCCCTTTTTATACCGCCAGTTGTCATAAGCGGAATATCAGTTTTACTCACCAGAGCCTGCGCAAATTCCAAGAAGTACGCTTCTCTGGCCAGCGTGGTGTCGTCACGAGTTTGCCCTTGCATGGCAGGCGCTTCATAGCTGCCGCCAGACAACTCTACAACATCAACACCCAAGGCTTCCAAGCGATTTATCACCTCACAGGCATCATCAAAAGAAAAGCCATTTTTCTGAAAGTCTGCAGAATTGAGCTTTACCATTACAATGAAGTCTTTAGCGCAAACCGCTCGAACCTGACTGACTATATTTATCAGCAAGCGTGCGCGATTAATAATAGAACCGCCCCACTCGTCTTGGCGCTGATTAGTAAGCGGAGACAAAAACTGCGTAAGCAAATAACCGTGAGCCGCGTGAATTTCAACGCCATCAAACCCAGCCTTTTCAGCTTGCTTAGCAGTTTGCACGAAACGTTTGCACACATCGTGAATGTCTTGGCAGGTCATTTCTCGTGGTTGAGCAAACAGCTTAGAGTGTTTGCCCATATCAAGCGGTACAGCAGAAGGCGCAATAGCTTTGCCTTTCATCGCTTTAAATACCTGTCGACCAGGGTGATTAATCTGCATTATGGCTAAAGCACCATTAGACTTAATGATTTTTGCCCACTTTTGAAATGGCGCAATGTCGGTATCTTTTTCTAGTGCAACGCCACCTGGCCCTGTCATGGCGCCTTTATCGACCATAACGTTGCCTGTGATCACCATGCCTAAATTGCCGTGGGCCCAATATCGATAGAGTGAGTACAAAGACTCTCCGGGAATATTTCCCATACTCGACATATTTTCTTCCATAGCAGCTTTAACAAGACGGTTTCGCGCCGTTACGCCACATGGCAAGGTATACGGAGAATACAATATGGAATCTGAAGACATTTACACTACAAGCCTTTTAATTATGCTCACGTACTTTAATGGTTCTTGCTACTAATTGCATCATTACATCAGCACTATTTCCTTAAAAATTCGCTAAAGTAATCAAATAAAAAGCGCTATTTTAGTTTATAAATTGCGTTTCTTGTACAGCCCTTGTGCGCTCGGCACTTGAATTATACTCAAGCATCCACATATCTATGTTAGTTCAATAATACTTAATGTTTGTGAGTAGCTATTTAAGCAAAGCTTCAACTGAAGGCCACACAGGTAAGCTTTTGAAAAACTAGATGTTATTTTTGGTTGATTTATAGCCAAACCCTTAGAATTTATAGTAATTTTCAAAAGAATGTATTTCACCATGTAACAATTGTGCTATTATTGGATATCACACTCGGGGCTGATTAGGATTCGACAGGATCTAGGAAGCCGGAGGTGCATGCAGAGGAGCGGTTTGCCTCTTAAAAAGCCGCATTTAAATAGTCGCAAACGACGAAACATACGCACTAGCCGCTTAATAACCGGCATAGGCCCTTCCACCCTAGTCTTTTCCTGCTAGCGGGGATTCGGAAGGTCATCCAAGTAGGATAGCGAGGGAACTTTGTCTAAGGGTGAACCGCGAAACAGTATTAGGCCAGCTGCAAGGAAATCCTGTTTGTCGGAGTTCCAAGCAGTTAAATAAATGACAAACTAAGCATGTAGTACCAAAGGTAGACATTTTCTGGACGCGGGTTCAAATCCCGCCAGCTCCACCAATTCCAAAGGCTTGCCACTCGGCAAGCCTTTTTCGTTTCAGCTTCCGAAATTTGTAAATTGTTTCTAATTAAAACAAAACACACACTACCTAAATAAAAGCTATTCCCATCTAGATAGTTATATTATAACATTGCAGCACGATTCTAATGTATAGCTTCTCCAAACAATGCAAACAAATTCAGTGATATGCGCGGATGCGCTTACCGTGTGTGTTGACGATCGCACGCTTTTAGACAATCTCAATTTTAATGTAGGAAAAGGCGAAGTATTTGCACTTTTAGGTGGAAATGGCGCAGGTAAATCCACCACACTTAAAACCTTTTTAGGGCTTATGAAGGCAAGTAGCGGTAGCGCTACTGTAATAGGGCGTAATGCCTCTACCCAGCCAAACCAAGTTCAAAAGTCTGTTGCCTACTTACCCGAATCTGTCACCTTATATGGCCATCTTTCTGGCGTAGAAAACATTCGTTATTTCTTGTCAGTGGCTGGAGTCGATAAGTCTGACGACGATATGTTCGCCGCACTTCGCAAGGTCGCACTTCAAGAAGATTCGTGGAATAAGGCGCTATCTAATTATTCAAAAGGCATGCGTCAGAAGACCGCAATTGCCTTGGCGCTACTGCGCAATGCGCCTGTACTGTTCTTAGACGAACCTACATCTGGGCTAGATCCAGCAGCCATCGACGAATTTAATGCGCTAGTGTCAGAGCTGGCAGCGGGTGGCGCTACTATTTTCATGGTTACCCACGACGTTTATGGTGCCTGCCAAGTTGCCCATCGAATTGTGCTTTTAAGTAATGGCAAATTAACCGGTTCCTTCGAGCGCGCTGGCGATACGCCAATAGATACTGAAGCCGTTCACGCAGCATTTGCAGGGCGTAATGTATGATACTGAATGTTGCTAAAATCATTTGTGCAGAACAGTGGCGCTATTGGATGCGAACAAAAGTAGCAGCGACCGTTTTATTGCTAGGCGCTATGCTTACCATAGCTGCACTGGTAGTTAACGCCTTTCACGTCGATGAGGCTGCCCACACCAGAGACCACCTTCAAACAGAAGCTGAACAACGCTTTGAGGCACAGCCCGATAAGCACCCTCATCGCATGGTGCATTATGGTCATTATGTATTTCGAGCCCCCACTCCACTGAGCGTAATTGAACCGGGTGTCGATACTTACACGGGGAACGCTATATTTTTAGAAGGGCACCGCCAAAATAGTGCGATGTTCGCCGAGCAGCGCCAATCCGCAGGACTTACTCGCTTTAGTAGTTTAACACCCAGCTTTTTAGCTTTGGCTTGCACCTTTATTTATTATTCTAATTGGCTACGGCAGCGTGTCTCGTGAACGCGAAGCCGGCACGCTAACCTTACTGCTTTCTCAAGGCACCACCCGTTGGCAATTGCTCTTGGGGAAGCTTCTGGCGCTTATGACTGCTAGCAGCCTATTTTTACTCCCGCTACTGCTTGCCTGTCTTTATGTCGCGTTTTCAAACGAAAGTGCACTTGTTGTAATACTCTTTTGCCTTAGTTATGTGGTTTACTTTTTACTGTGGGCCACGGTAGTCACTGCGTGCTCGGCCATATTTGAGAAAAGCAGCGTTAGCTTCACGGTACTTGTTGTCATTTGGATGAGCGCTTGCGTGTTGCTTCCTCGTTTAGGGAGCAGCGTTGCCACAAACATTGCCCCTTCAATAGGAAAACTTGAAGCCGATTTCAAAGTGGAAGAAAAGCTTAGAAGTTTAGGCGACGGTCACGACGTTAACGACCCTGCATTCAAAAAGCTAAAAGAAGATTTACTAGCCAAATATAATGTAGATTCAGTTGATGACTTACCCGTGAATTTCAGGGGCATTGTTGCCCAGTACTCAGAAGGTCGACAAGCCAAAGTACTCAATGAGTTTGCTGAAACCCGCATGACTGAAGAGTTAGACCAAGCCCAAATAGCACGTCAGTTTGGCTGGCTTTCGCCTACAGTTGCGGTGCGCTCTATTTCTACGATCCTTGCGGGAACTAGCCTCGAGACACACCACCGCTTTTTAAGGGAAGCGGAAACGCTAAGACTTGAGTTTGTTCAGGCTTTGAACAAGGTTCACGCTGAAAAACTCGATTACAAGTTAGATATGAACCGCAACGCCAGTGAAGAAGCAGCAGACAAAGCTGTGGTTGGCGCAGATAACTGGGCGATCTTAGCAGAGTTTGATTTTAAACCAGAAGCAGGAAGCACACGCATTAGTAACGCGTTGATTTATTTTATTCAGCTGTTGCTTTGGATGGGACTTACCGCACTACTTCTTCAAGCTGCAGTTAGGAGATTAAATCCATGATGCGTTATAGCGATATTAAACGAGAAGCGGGTTTCGTATTTGGCCATCGTCAGATAAAACTAACGCTTTTGGTCGTGTTTCTTTTAAGCTCGATGTCGTTGTGGTCTGGCTATTCGGAAATGCAAGAACAGCAAGCCACTATTGAGCGCTTGTTAGATAAAGATGAAACAGAGCGCAACGCTGTCCTTACTCACCAATCTAATTATGGCATGGTAGCCTATTACGCCTTTCATTTGACATATGCCCCGCCCTCGCCGTTGGCGTTTGCTGCTGTAGGAGAGCGCGATGTGTTTCCGTGGAAGCACCGTATTAGAATGCTAGCGCTAGAAGGTCAGATTTATGAAAGCGATACAGACAATCCGGAGCTTGCTTTCCTAGGGCGTTTTGACTTTGCTTTCGTTACCAGTGTGCTGTTGCCTCTGTTTATCATTTTGCTCCTTTACGACTTAAAAGCGAAGGAACGCGAAGCCCGCCGTTTTGACTTACTTAATGTAACCGCACGCAATTCGCATGCTATTTGGTCATCACGCGTATTGGTAACCCTGGTGCCCTTGGCACTAGTTACACTTATTCCGTTTATTGCCTTTAGTGTAGTGAATGGCGCGTCTGTGTTTCAAACAGTAACGGTTTGTACCATCGTCATTGGCAGCATAATTGTTTGGAGCGCTATTGTGCTTGCTATAGGTGCTGCTAAGCGTTTTGCCAATTTCAGCGCCACGCACCTAGCTTCAATCATGTTAGGCGTATGGCTTGTCACAACGGTTATTGTGCCAGTTACCGGGCACACCATAATTAATGCGTCGGTCGATACACCTGAGGGCGGCGACATTGTGCTCACGCAGCGAGAAGCCGTTAACAGTGCATGGGACAAACCTGTTGAACAAACATGGGAAGCGTTTATTGAAACTCACCCACAGTGGGCGGATAAAACCGACTTTGATCCACAACGAGACAGTTCATTTAATTGGAAGTGGTATTACGCGTTTCAACAAGTTGGCGACCAATCGGCAAAGGAACTTTCAGAGGCTTATCAAGCCGCCACCTTACGCAAAGATAAAATTGCAAGCTATGTTGCTCTGCTATCCCCGTCTTTGTTAACGCAACGCTTATTAACGAGTGCGGCTGATACCGATGTTAAAGCCATGGTTAACTACGAAAATAATGTTCGCGAGTTTCATGCGTCGTTGCGCAAATTCTACTATCATCACTTGTTTGAAGCCCCGGAGTTTTCATCGGCCAGTTTTAAACAGCTACCTCAATTTTCACCAACAATAAGAAAGACACAGGAAAACACTAATGAAGACTAGTTGGGTAAAATCTACCCTCGCCCTTTCTATCGCAACGCTTTTGAATGCGCCTGCAAATGCGCAAAATACTGATATTCAATCGGAAGCTGATGTAGAGAGAATTACGGTGCATGGTATGCACCGTGCGTATCAAGGGGCATTTGAATATAAAGAAGTGCCGGCGGCAGCGCAGGATATCGACCTTGGTCTCATCAATGATGCAGGCGCTATAAACCTTAACGACGCTTTAGACTTGTCCGCTTCGGTAGCCAGACAAAATAACTTTGGTGGCCTTTGGAACAGCTTTGCTATTCGTGGTTTTTCAGGTGACGAAAACTTACCTAGCGGTTTTTTGGTAAACGGTTTTAACGCAGGACGCGGATTTGGCGGACCTCGTGATCTCTCTGGCATTGATCATGTTGAAGTATTAAAAGGCCCTAAAGCTGCGCTGTTTGGTCGCGGTGAACCAGGTGGAGCGGTAAACCTTGTTACAAAGCGCCCCCAGTTTCGTCAAGGTGGTGAAATTAAAGCAACTTACGGAAGCTGGTCGCAGAAGCGCATTGAGGCTGATGTACAATCGGTTGCAGGCAGTACTGAAAATGTAGGTGTACGCTTAGTAGGCTTTTATGAAGATGCTGAAAGTTTCCGCGATACAGTAGAAACTGAGCGTTTTGGCTTTTATCCATCGGTTACGTGGGAAGCATCAGCAGACACCACGGTTACGTACGAACTCGAATACACCGAGCAAAAAATTCCTTTCGACCGTGGCGTAGTGGCCATCGATGGTAAGTTGGGCCATCAGCCAATTGAAACCTTTACTGGCGATCCTAATGGCGACACCATCGATACGGAAGTGGTTGGTCATCAAATTGAGATTTCTCATAAACTTGCTGACGAATGGAACCTGCTTTTGGGTGCTGGCTTGCGCGATACCACTTTCGAGGGTAATGCATTAGAAAACAACTTTGGTGGCCGCCAAACGTTGTTTATCGATCCTAATCAAGCTTTGTTGTCTCGTTTTAAGCGCTACCGTAATTTCCAAACCGATTACTTCGTTTTACGCGGCGAAATAGCGGGACAATTCGATACTGGGTCGCTTTCACATCGCGTGATTATTGGTGCTGACTACGATAAGTTTGAAAATGACCAGATTATTCTGCGCTATCGCCCGCCATTCTTTTCAAGCGATACTGACATTAACGACTTGGACTTAGAACAGTACTTAGTGGTCGATATTTTTAATCCGGATTACTCACCACTTCCAGATGTGGAATTGTCTGATAACTTGGACCGTTTTGAAGTTCAGGAAGCGTGGGGTATCTATTTCCAAGACCAAATCAACATCACTGATAATTTCCAAGTTAGGCTGGGTGGTCGCTTCGATAAGTTCGAGCAGGAAATTGATAATCGCCTGGCGTCACCTGTAAGTACCACATCACAAGACGACACACGCTTTTCTCCACAAGTGGGTGCTGTTTATCTGTTTGATGACACCACAAGTGTGTACGCAACTTACGGTGAAGGTTTCCGTCAGCTGACGGGGTCGGATTTCGCCGGAAATCCGTTTGAACCTAACGAATCTAAATCTGCGGAAATTGGCGTTAAAGCCGATCTTACATCGATGTTTAATAATATACGGGGTGATATCACCTTCGCCGTGTTTAATATCGAGCAAAGTAACATCCTTGTTTATGATGATAGCCCTGAGGCGTCTGACGGCTTCTTCTTAACCCCCGCTGGCGAAGCGCGTAGCCGTGGTGTTGAGTTAGACATTAACGCTGAATTTGAAAATGATATTTCGCTTTGGGTGTCGTACACCTTCGTAGATGCTGAAAGTACAAACGATGCGGCGGATGCTAACTTTGTTGCAGCCATTGAATCTGGCGATCCTTTAATTAACGTTCCAGAAAACCAATTGAGCATTCAGTTGAGCAAGGGACTTATATTTGCTGATATGCCAGTACGTATCGGTTCAGGACTGTTGTATGTTGATGAGCGTTTAGGTCAAACCGCTACCGACTTCTACTTACCAAGCTACACCACGGTTCGTGCGTTTGCTGAAATAGAGCCTGTAGAAAACTTGTCAGTTAAAGTTGCAGTAGATAACCTGTTTGATGAAGAGTTTTATACTAACTCTTTCGCAGATGTGTGGGTTGAACCTGGCGCGCCTCAACGTTTTAGGCTTACCGCCGCCTATCGCTTTTAAGGTCTAGAATTTAACGTAAAAGGAAGCGGGACTTATTACCGCTTCCTTACTACGACTTTTGAATGTTTAATTTTTGTGTAAATTAAGAGTTTTGTAAAGTCTGAATCGGCTCGATGTCAGACGTATTATTCTTGATAAATGACTCTATATCGTTAATTTTCTCTTTAGAAAATCCGAGTCTTGCTTCTATACCAGTAGTTCCGTCAGCGTTTTCAATGATATCAAACTCGTTTACACCTAAGGTGCGCGAAAATGCAGTGTGAACCTGATTATTGTTGATATCGACAATTTTAATTTTCGTCGATGTTCTGTATATAGCCAGTGGACCTGACTGCGTTTGTACCCAATTGATTGACCAGAAATAGTGACTGTAATTAGGTAAGCCAAGTTTTGTGTACAGCGACTCTTTAAAATCCACGTTTTCGCACTTGTTCATCACAGCATTTTGACGTTCGCAGTTTGAGTATTCTGCAACATCCTTACCTCCTAATCCAACATCCATTGGAACGATGGTCTTCCCGTCTAGGCTAACTAAAACATAGTCATCAAACTTGTTAAGTCCAAACGTATTACCTATTTCTTTAAAGGAGTCTAGCAATCCGCCCACACTGTCGCCTTTGTCTCGAGGATCTTTCTCTAACAAAATAAAACCTGTAGATGCAGCATCGCCCTTCTGATGTTTAGCGATGTGATAGTTATCTAAGAGTGTTATATTTTTTACGTTATCATTGTCTATAAAATAGCGAAAAGCAGACCCCGGACGGCCAATAATAAAACCGTCTGAAGTAGGAATTACACTGCTACCTGTTGCAGTTTTTCCGGTAACTGTTTTTACTTCATACCGGTCACCACGCTTCCACACCGTTGCAATTTTTATAGGTGCTTCAGTTGATTTTGCTTTGTGATATTTGAGTGTAAATGAGCCATCGAAATTTTCTACCGCATAGGTAAACTCACCAGTAAACCTATTACCTCCGAAGTTGGCAACTTGTCCTTCGAAGTCATGAAACATCTCCCCATCTATCATGATGCCATCTTTCTTACGATAAAAAATCGCTGCTCCGCCGGTTTCGTCAATTTTCTGTTTTTGTGCTGTAAGTTCAGTCGCACTGATAACGATTTCCGGCTGGGGTGCAGCTTGCTGTTGCTGTTGGGCAGCAACAGGTAAGGACATGCCTTGAATTTTCGCAAGAAACGCTTGCTTCATTTGGTTCGCCATTGCCTGCTCTTCTGGCGAGGGTGGTGTACTACCACACGCAGTAAGAAGTGAAACTGCTAATAAAGATGGAACTAATAGTTTTGCATTCATGTGTTTTCTCTGTTTTTCGCTTTAGCTAAAATATTTAGAACTGAAGCTTTTTTATGAAAACAAAGGATTGCACATGACGAGACTTCACCATGCCGTCCTGCATAGTTGAGTGTACTATTGAAATGTCGCAATCCCTTGCGAGCACTATTAAAGGATATTCCAGTCTTTTTTTCAATTATAAGATTCTGTTTTTAGTTTATTTTTTAGTCACTTAGCATCGAAACAAATGAGTATCTAAAAACGAGCTCAAATTTCATTGGAGACAGGCCACTCTCGCTCCGTCAAAATATATGTATTGATAAGACGTTGACGCTTACTTTCAATAACCTGTTTTAGTTCATCTCTAATTAATCTTACCGCTGGCGTAATAAGATGCCGGCTAGGCAGCATGAGCCACATTTCAGTTAGCGGTACGTGGTAACCAGTCAAAATACGCTGCAGCTTTCCGCTCAGTAAATCCCCCGCAACGTCTATACATGACTTTTTAGCGATCCCCTCTCCATCTACGCACCAGCGCCGAACAATATCACCGTCATTCACAGCGCGATTACTGTTCACTTTCACTTTAACCCTCTCGCCCTCGTTGATAAGTTCCCACGTATTGTGGGTTTGGTCGTAGAGCTTATAAAGAAGTGCGTTGTGCTGCGCTAAATCAGTCAAAGTTGTAGGCTCACCGTTTCTTTCTAAATAATCGGGAGACGCGCAAATCACATGCGGAATATTGCACACTTTAAAACCATACATCTGCGATTCTTTAACCGCTTCTTTTGTCATGGCTCTAAGTGCTACATCTACACCATCGCGGTAGAAGTCCACCCGACTGTCGCTCACATGTAATCGCAATGAAAGTTCTGGATTTTCGCGTTGCACTTTATTTAGCAGTTCACGCATTAAGTTGCGACCCATTTCCGAAGACATCGCCATGCGAAGCTCACCATGAATGCTCTGCTTCTGCTCTGTCACTAGTGCAAGGCCCTGCTGTAAGGTGTCGAGTGCCTGCTTTGCCATAGGCAAATACTGCTCTCCTTCAGGTGACAATCGAATTTTGCGTGTACTTCGCACAAATAGCGCTACGCCAAGCTGCTCTTCTAAACGTTTAACCGCCATACTTGCAGCAGATGAGCTAATATCAAGTTTTATCGCAGCAGTGGTTATCGAGCCCACTTCAGCCACCTTTACGAACACAGACAGGTCTTCGGTTTTCATACTTCCCTCAACGTTTATTTCACTCTTTTGATTTCAAGGCGAAAAAGACAAAGCAAAATTGATCACCTCTATTATCCACATTTTCAGGAAAGCCTTTATTGATTTTGGTCGTTTATGAGACTTATTCGAAATAATAGACTGTGCCTGTCTGTTAAATAAAACCTACGACCAACAATTAGGAGGTTTGAATGAAACCAACGAAACGAAACAAACTTACAATAGCATCGCTATTATTGAGCACCTGTTTTCTTCTTGTACCCGGCGCACAAGCACAAGACAAAGTTATTGCAGCTAAAGATGTCGAATGGGGTTACTTGAACCCAGCCCGTGGCGACAAAAGCCCCGGGGCAGCAGACTTGTGGGGAGACAGAACAAAAGACACGGCAACGGGGATGTTAGTGCGATTTAACAAAGGCTTTGAATCGCCACCGCACATTCACAACATAACCTATAGAAGTATTGTGATTGAAGGTGAAATGCACAATGACGATCCAAACGCAGCAAAGATGTGGATGCCAACAGGTTCGTTTTGGACTCAACCTGCAGGTGAAGATCACACCACTGCGGCAAACGACAAAACCAACCTGATTTACCTGGAAATTGATGAAGGCCCATACCTTGTAAAGCCATCAAAAGAACATTTTGACAACGGCGAAAGGCCAATCAACGTTCACGCAGACAATATGGTGTGGCTGCAAAAAAGCGACCTTGTAAATATAGCGGCCAACGGTGTTTCTGTTGCCTATTTGTGGGGCGAGACAAGTAGTGTATACGGCACCCTTGTCAAGCTTCCAAAAGGATTTAAAGGTTCAATAAAATCTAATGGTGATGAATTTAAGGCAGTGGTTATCAAGGGAAGTATCAATTATACCCAAAACAATCCCCCCAGACAGATTGAATTAAACGCAGGAGGTTACATTGAATCATCAACTGCCGCACACCATTCTGTTGAAAACGCAAACCAAAGCGAAACCATTGTATACGTAAGAACGTCGTCAAAATTTAGCGTTACAGATTAGTACGCTTTTTTCAGCTCACTTACGCGGGGCATTTCCACGCTTGCTTCGCGTATTTTCTAGGTATTCAGCAATCATAGTCAACAAGCCTTTGCAAAAGCAGTACGTTAAGGAGGTTTGCTAAGACTTTATGGGTAATTGCCCTAATGCCGCTGCGCATGCCAAGCCAATGGCAAACGTCATCGCCACACTGGTGAAGGTGCCCAAAAGTACATATTCAGTTAGCTTTCTGTCTTGGTGTTTAGTGAGGTCGCCGAAGCGAAATATAGATTTAGCCGCAATAAGAAAACCTATGGCAGAAAATTGATTTAGCAATACAAAGGTAAGCATGAGCACACGCTCTAAATAGCCAATTCGTTGACCTGCCAGTGATAAAGTTTGTTGTGCCTCTGTACTTATTGTCGGCGGATCATTGGGGTGAGAAGACGGCATTTTGTTAGCTAATACTTCATCGCTCCAAGGCGACAGCAGCTGTTTAATAATAACTGAACTGGGCTTGAGTACCGCCAAATAGGCCAAGACCACTAATAGGTGCGATGTACCTACCTGCTGAAGTAGTCCCACTGCCTCGTGCCACTGATTAGTGGCATACAAAAATACGCCTAAGATCACGACAATGTGCGCTATTTGATCGACAACAAAAGACGTAGTGTTTTGCTTACAATACGATTTAATAACGTCAATTTTGAAGTGAGAAACGGCGACTACAATTGCCCCAATACCTATACTTGCGATACTTATCGTTGATGAAAACAAGAACATTGCTGCTGCCGCAAGTATACCGTGTATGATTGCGTGTAGGTATAAGGGCAAAGCCAGTGCGTGTCGTTCGTTTCTTTGCTGTACCCAGGTAAACGGTTGAAAATAAAAGTCTGCTAATAGATGCGCTAACACAAGTGCCACCAGCAGTTGAGGTTCAGCAAGCATGTGGCTCTCCTGTCACAAGCATTATGTTTTTCGTGTTATTCGTCATCACATTAGTCTTCCTTGGTCAATTGTTCCGTTTTTAATGAGGTTCCACCTTGAACCCATAAAATAAGCGCTCTCTCCATATAGTCGAGATATTCTGCTATCAGTTTATAGTTACTGGCATTGAGAATTCGACTTACATTACTGCGATTTTTATCTAGTATGGCCGCTACACTTTCATGGCTCTTATCCGTTGCTTCAAGATACGCGAGTAAGGTTTGCGACTGGGTTTGTGTCAGTCCATTGATATGCGCGTCGGCAAAACGTGTTAAGAGCTGCGTTTTGTCGTCGAGTGTTTGTTCACCGCTACAAAAAGTAAGATGGTGCGGCTTTATGTTATCTAACCCTCGTCCTGACAACACAAACGCGTCTCCAGTGCCAGTTTTTACTTCTGAAGGGCGAAATTGCGCTTCTCCCACAGCAACACTCATTCTCACATCTACTCCTGAAGCATGCGCCTTAAGAGCTAGCCGCAATCCAACTGCGGCTGCAATGCTATGCTGTGGTTGTGCAACAACTAGCTGGAATGCGTCTCCTCGATAAATATCAAAGTCTCCACCGTAGTACTCGGCGTAGTATGTTAAACGCTCTCTCAGCGTAGCAATTATCTCTCTGAATTCAGCATCAGAATAAGACTGAGAGTTGGAGACGTCACCGGTAATCACACCAGCGCGCTTTTTTGTATTGCTTGTTAAAGCACTCTTTCTTGTCATTTCACTATGCGCCGCGTTGTCTTTTCTGCTTTCAATAGACACTTTTTTCCGTTTAGAGGTCCACTATGACACGCTACTACCTCAAATTCAAAAACAATCACACAGCAAAATGTGATTATTATTAATCACAAAACTACACGTGAATGAATTGGGTAACATGAAGCAAAACATGCTGCACAGAGCAAACGTAAAAGCAGGTGAACGGGCGAGCCTAAGGCTATCTATCACTAACATAAAGCCAAGGCATTATAAGAAAAGCCACTGTAAATCACGTTCACACTAACAATTTGCGCATTTAACGCGTTTGCTGATAACTGTGTTTACAATTGGTACTGACCGCGGCCACCAAGGTCCTTAGGTGGATCTAGAAAATGCGGTGCGTGATGTGGTGAGAACTGGGCAAGATGTTTATGTGGTTTCTGGACCGTTATATGAATGGTATTTCGCTACTCTGCCAGAGGCAGATGAGTCGCACAGTATTCCTAGTGGATATTTTAAAGTCGTCATTACCGATGTTAACAGTTAGCGCATAGCGATAGCCCTTATATTTATCTTTAGCAAGCTAACAAGATATGACGGCTACGCTTTTTAGCATTTAACTTACTGTTTGGCAGCAGCATACAGTTGCTGCCATTCAGCCTCTTCTACAGGCATGATTGACAGTCTTCCACCTTTTTTGACCAATGGCAGTTCAGTAATACCGTCCATCGTTTTAATCACTGAAAGCGGCAGAACGCTTGAAAATTTCTCTACAAATTTCACGTCAACGCGATACCAGCGGGGGTTATCCTGACTTGATTTAGGGTCGTAATATTTTGATTCAGGGCTAAACTGCGTGGTGTCCGGGTAGCCGTCTCTTACCACTTCAGCAACACCTGCAATGCCCACCAGCTTGCAACTTGAGTGATAGATAAATACTTTGTCACCCCTTTTAACGCCGTCTCGTAAAAAGTTACGCGCTTGGTAATTTCTTACGCCGTCCCACGGTTCCGTTTGTTCTGGGCGGTTTGCCAAGTCATCGATTGAAAATGCATCAGGTTCTGTTTTAAATAGCCAATACGCCATAGTCGTCGTTAATTCTCTTCGTTGTAAATAGACAAGCCTTTCATTCGCTAAATGCGGGCATTTGAAGCGCTTATAAAAACCTGCGCTCATGGCTAGCTTTGCAGCTTGTTGCTTTAAGTGAGTATACAAAGCTCTTTAATTTAATGACAGTGCTATACCTTAGCTTGGCCAACACTGCTATAATTACGCACTTATTCTGAGCTACAGCCTTATTTAAGCTCAGCAACTCTCTGATTTATCTAGATGTGATTACTATGCAAGCCACCATTAAGGCCGATCGCGGTCTGTTTTCTTACCCTAAATATTGGCCACACTGCCTGGGTACTGCGCCGTTTCTCCCCATGTCGAAGGAAGAAATGGATGCCCTTGGCTGGGACAGCTGTGACGTTATTTTGGTAACGGGCGATGCGTATGTAGATCACCCTAGTTTTGGTATGGCGGTGATTGGCCGAGTACTTGAAGCGCACGGTTTTCGCGTGGGTATTATTTCACAGCCAGACTGGACCAGCAAAGACGACTTCATGAAGTTGGGTAAACCCAACCTGTATTTCGGCGTAACAGCCGGCAATATGGACTCTATGATCAACCGTTACACGTCTGACAAAAAGCTTCGTCACGATGACGCTTACACGCCAGGCAATGTAGGTGGCAAGCGCCCTGATCGAGCGGTTACCGTGTATTCACAGCGCTGCCGTGAAGCGTTTAAAGGTGTGCCTGTTATTGTTGGTGGCATAGAAGCCAGCTTACGTCGCATTGCGCACTACGACTATTGGAGTGAAAAAGTACGCCGCTCTGTACTGTTCGATTCCAAAGCGGATATGCTCTTTTTCGGTAACGCCGAACGTCCTCTTGTTGAAGTCACTCATCGCTTAGCGGCAGGTGAAGATATTGCCGATTTGCGAGACATTCGCGGTACTGCGATTATCGTTAAAGAAGCCTTGCCAGAGTGGCAAGGTGTTGACTCGACCTCTCTAGACAGGCCCGGCAAGATAGACGCCATTCCAAGCCCCTACCAGATGGAGCCCGAGTGCGATTCGCAGGATAAAGACGCCAAAAGCAGTGAAGCGCCAGAAGCTGCGCCCATTGTTATTCAGCCTGCGCAAAAAGAGAAAGAAAAGCGTAAGCCTTGGGAAAACGTGTACGTTAAGCTACCTGCGTACGAGACGGTGAAAGACAACAAGGTGTTATACGCACATACGTCGCGTATTTTGCACCAAGAAACCAATCCTGGTTGTGCTCGAGCCCTCATGCAGCGCCACGGTGACAGACACATTTGGATTAACCCACCGGCCATGCCGCTTGAAACCGAAGAGATGGACGCGGTATTTGATTTACCCTATCAGCGTGTGCCTCACCCTGTCTATGGCGATGCTAAAATCCCTGCATACGACATGATCCGCTTCAGTATCAACATTATGCGCGGATGCTATGGTGGCTGTACCTTCTGCTCTATTACTGAACACGAAGGGCGTATTATTCAAAGCCGTTCTGAAGACTCTATTATTCGAGAAATTGAGCAAATACGCGATACGGTACCGGGCTTCACTGGTGTTATTTCAGACTTAGGCGGCCCGACGGCGAACATGTATCGCCTGCGCTGTAAGAGCCCTAAAGCAGAAGCTACATGTCGTCGGCCGTCTTGTGTGTACCCTAGCATTTGTGCGCACATGGATACGGACCATAAGCCAACTATCGACTTATACCGCCGTGCTCGTGAGTTGCCTGGAATTAAAAAGATATTGATTGCTTCAGGCGTACGTTACGACCTAGCAGTAGAAGACCCGGAATACGTGAAAGAGCTGGCCCTTCACCACGTAGGCGGCTACTTAAAAATCGCTCCAGAACACACCGAAGATGGTCCGCTTTCAAAAATGATGAAACCGGGCATGGGCAGCTACTACCGCTTCAAAGAGCTGTTTGATAAGTACTCACAAGAAGCAGGTAAAAAGCAGTACTTAATTCCTTACTTTATTGCATCGCACCCGGGTACCACCGACGAAGACATGCTAAGCCTTGCGATTTGGCTTAAAGAAAACAAATTTAAGCTCGATCAGGTACAGAACTTCTATCCGTCGCCAATGGCAACGGCTACCACCATGTACCATACCGAGGTAAATTCCCTTCGCAAAGTCACTAAAGACAGTGAAGAGGTGCCTTCTGCAAAAGGTGAAATTCACCGTCGATTACACAAGGCGATGTTGCGTTATCACGACCCGAAAAACTTTGCGCAAATTCGCGAAGCCCTTACGCGTATGGGGCGTGAAGACTTAATAGGCCGTGGTCCTCAACACCTTGTTCCGCCAGAAACGGCAGATGAAAAACGCCAAAAAGCGCAAAAAGGCCGTCGTGGTGAACGCGCACTGACTAAACATACTGGGCTTCCTCCTACCTTTCAGGGCAAGAGCAGCAAAGGCGGTAACGGCGTAAATAAGAGCCGACGTAATTCCAACGCTAACAAGCAAGGTCATGGAAACACAGCACAGCAGCGT
>NZ_JACSOE010000048.1:0-34959 GCF_014349115.1 Alteromonas sp. BZK5
ATTAATTTCTGAAAGGAAAGCGAACAGCTAAACCCTAACCATTGAATCTCGTTTTACTACCGTAGGAGTATATTTAAAGGTAAGTCCATCTTCTGGTTTGCTTCCCGAAGCATACTTTAACGCTAGCTCTGCCGCTTTTGCTGCCATCATTTCTACTGGATAACGCAGAGTCGTTAATTTAGGACGACAGTACTTTGCTAACAGCACATCATCGTACCCCATCACAGATACTTGTTCTGGAACTGAAATACCATGATCCTGCAGCATGGTCATAGCACCAGATGCCATAGCATCGTTATAAGCCAAAACAGCAGTGAATTTTGCACCAGTAGCAAGCAAGTTTTGCATTGCCAGTTCACCACCTTCCTGATCGGGCGTAGCATATTCAATCATGCTTTCAGGCAAGCTTAAATTCGCATTGTTAACCGCGTTTCTAATCCCTTCGAGGCGATGATTAGGATCGTCTATGCGATACTGACTGCTTATCACCGCGACATGTTCATGGCCTTGGTTGATGGCATATTCCGCCATAAGGCGACCACCGGTTACGTTATCAAGCCATACACAACGATTTGCTATCTCTGGTATATAGCGGTTAATTAATACAAAGCCTGGAACTTGGTTTGCAAAACCGATCAGGGTCTCGTCATCAAGTGCTTTGCTGTGCACTACCATGGCTTCTACTCGATGCTCTAGCAGTGTTTCAATAGCGCGAAGTTCAGTCTCTTTTTCAATAGAGCCGGCACTTAATAAAATTTGAACGTTATTTTTGCGAGTAATGGACTCCACACCGTGGGCTAACATAGCGAAAAATGGGTCGTGGAGCTCAGCAATGACAACGCCTAAAGATGCGCTACGTTTGGTTACAAGTGCCCGCGCATTAGCGTTGGGACGATAACCCATTTCTTCCATGATTTTTTTGACACGCTTGCGAGTATCATTGCCCACTTTAGGACCATTATTAATAACTCTTGATACGGTCGCTAATGAAACGCCAGCGGCTTGGGCGATATCTTTTATTGTTGCCATTTTCTTTCAAACTTCGTTTTATTGCGTGGAGTGTCGATTGACCTGATTGCCATAGCGTACATTATATTTACAAAAAAAGATAAAATTCTAACGCTTAGCTTAAGGTGTCTTTCACGGGGCTGAGATGCATTAGAGAGATGAAGAGCGTTAGATTACCTAAGTGGTTTTACCTTCTATGATTGTTAATCAAACCGCTGTAAAAAAGAATGGAAAACGTATAACCTCCTAGGCATTCTGAAAGATTGCATTATTCATTAATGTATAAAAAATGTGTGGTAGGTTGGAACGCGTCAGTTTACTAAGCACGTCTTAAGGTAAAAATTTTGTTATGAAAATAAATGTATCTGCATTTGGTGAAGTTGAAGGCGAAGTCATAAACGCCTTTACGTTAACTAACGACAACGGCATGTCAGTTACCTTGCTTAACTACGGTGGAATTATTAAAGAAATTCACTTCCCGAATGCAGAAGGTGAATCGGTAAGTTGTGTCCAAACTTTCGAGACTCTACAAGACTATATAGATGACCCGAGCTATCGCGGTGCGATCGTAGGACGCTACGCAAACCGAATTGGACATGGCTCGTTTGCGTTAAATGGAACAGATTACACCTTAGATAAAAATGGCGGTGAACATAATCTACACGGCGGCCTAGCTGGATTTCATAAGAAGGTTTGGGCGGCAAGCGTCCAAGAGACGACAGACAGTGTGGCTGTAACATTTACCTTAACTAGTCCTGATGGGGAAGGTGGCTTTCCCGGAACTGTTAATGTAGAGGCATGCTATTCCCTTGATCAAAACAACGAGTTATCTCTTGTGATCACCGCAAACACAGACAAAGAAACCCCGCTTAGTTTCACGCAGCATGCTTACTTCACGTTGAGCAACGACCCGCAAGTGGGTAATACATTGCTACATATAGATGCTGACAAAGTAACGGACGCAGATAGCACCTTGCTGCCAACTGGAAAACTGGTCGAAGTTGCCAATACTCCCTTTGATTTCACGAAACCTACAGCAATAAAAGAAAGGGCAGAGCAATCTAATTCCCATCCATTATTTGATAGGGTGGGAGGCTACGACCACAACTATGTACTCCGTGATACGCCTGAGCATACCCCACAAGCAACCGTAAAAGCACTTGATACAGGTATTGCTATGTCGTTATTTACTAACTTGCCGGGTTTGCAGTTTTATACTGGCGGGTTGAAAACCGACGATCAGCTTGGTGCCTTGTGCTTAGAACCACAGCATTTCCCGGATGCACCCAACAAGCCCGAGTTTCCAAACTGTTTCGTAAAACCCGGTGAAACCTTCAAAGCAAGTATGCGATACAAGTTCAGCGCATAGAAATCGTTATGTAGTGACAAAAGAAAATTATTTGTTATCAATTTAACAATTAATTTTCTTTGTTACGCAATTGATAAACGTAGAAGCTTGCTATATCATTATCAGGGTAAACGTTTAACCCTATTTGATGTTGCGCATTAGAGCGTAGCAGGCTAATTCAGAGAGAGTGATTATGGGAACCCCTTTCGACCCTACCAACGATCCACATCGCCGTTACAACCCTTTGTTGGGTGAGTGGGTGTTAGTGTCGCCTCACAGAGCGAAGCGCCCTTGGCAGGGAGCCTCAGAAGAGCCAAACAACGAACAAAAGCCATCTTACGACTCTACGTGTTATTTATGTCCAACAAACACCCGCGTGAATGGTGAAGTTAACCCTGATTACAAAGGTACGTTTGTTTTTCAAAACGATTTTGCCGCCCTTAAGCAAGATACAGAACAAGCCAGTGAGAAAAAGGGGCTGTTTCAGTTCGAAACTGAGCAAGGCTGCAGTCGTGTTATTTGTTTTTCCCCTGATCACAGCAAAACGTTACCTGAGCTTTCCGATGAAGAACGCGTAGACGTAATCAACACGTGGAAAGCACAAACCGCTGAACTTGGTGAAATCTATCGCTGGGTACAAGTTTTTGAAAACAAAGGCTCAATGATGGGGTGTTCAAATCCTCACCCTCATGGTCAAGTATGGGCGCAGCAGCATGTGCCAACTGATCCGGCGAAGAAGGTCGTGCAGCTAAAGCAGTACTTCGGTGAAAACGCCACGCCTATGCTGTTGGACTATGCCGAGCAAGAAGTAGCAAAGCAAGAGCGAGTCGTTTGTCAAAATGATGATTGGGTTGTAGTTGTACCATACTGGGCCGCTTGGCCTTTTGAAACGTTACTTTTACCGAGATTTGACGTGCAATCCATGCACATGCTTTCAGATTCTCAGTCGCTATCTCTTGCTAAGATCATTGGCGAAATTACAGCGAAGTACGACAACTTATTTGAAACGTCTTTCCCATACTCTATGGGATGGCACAGTGCCCCATTTGATAGTGAAGCGCACCCTGAATGGACGCTACATGCGCATTTCTTCCCACCACTTCTGCGCTCAGCAAGTGTACGCAAGTTTATGGTTGGGTACGAAATGATGGCAGAGGCACAGCGAGATTTGACCCCTGAACAAGCGGCAGACAGATTAAAAGCACTATCCACAGTGCACTATAAGAAACGTGAGAATGCGAATGGATAATCAAGTACTTTCTTCTAATTTTGAAACGCATTACGGCGAGGCGCCAGCGTTAATCGCACATGCGCCGGGTCGAGTGAACATTATTGGTGAGCATACCGATTATAACGAAGGGTTCGTATTTCCGGCTGCAATCAACTTTGGAACGTGGGTTGCGGCAACAAAGCGCGCAGATAACGACATCGTGGTTACCGCGATGGACTACGAAAATCAACAAAACCAGTTCTCGTTGTCAGACATTAACTATGACGAAGAACAAGGGTGGGCAAACTATGTTCGCGGCGTAGTGAAAGTACTTAAAGAGGCCATTCCAGATTTTGGCGGCGCTAACTTATTGGTTACGGGCAATGTGCCACAAGGCGCTGGGTTAAGCTCTTCGGCATCTTTTGAAGTGGCTATATTAAAAGCGTTAAGCGCGCTGTATGAGTTGCCCCTCGATGGCGTACAGGCTGCACTGTTAGGCCAGAAAGCAGAGAATACGTTCGTAGGCTGCTCATGCGGAATTATGGATCAGTTAATCTCTGCTATGGGTAATGAAGGCATGGCAATGCTGCTTGATTGCCAGTCGCTAGCCATTGAGCATTCACCACTACCAGACTCGCATCAAATCGTTATCATCAATTCGAATGTTAAACGTGGTTTGGTTGACAGTGAATACAACTTGCGTCGTCAGCAGTGTGAACAAGGCGCGTCGTTATTGGGTGTGTCATCATTACGCGAAGCAACTATGGAAATGCTAGAAGGCGCTAAAGCACATATGCCAGAGGTGGTTTATCGCCGCGCGAAGCATATTGTTACCGAAAATGCTAGAACACTGGCAGCAAGCCAAGCCTTAAAAGCTGGCGACATCGAAACGGTTAGTGAAGCCATGGCGCAATCTCACATCTCCATGCGTGATGACTTTGAAATTACCGTTCGCCCAATCGATTACTTGGTTGAGATCATTGGTGAAGTGCTGGGTAAATCGGGTGGTGTTCGCATGACTGGCGGTGGATTCGGCGGCTGCGTAGTGGCCCTTGTACCTACCGACAAAGTTGAAGCGGTGAAGCAAGTCGTGGCCGACAAGTACTCTGATGAAACAGGGTACAGTGCCGACATTTATGTGTGTACGGCTACACAGGGCGCGTTCGCTGTGTAAAGTTCATGAACGCTCTAAAACTACGGGTAATTGGTCAAGAGTATAACTTTTTTACTTGTCTAATCAAATCTAGTTTCCACCAAACCTTAAAGGTCAGCTTTATGAAAAAAAGATTTAAATCTAGTTAAAAAAAGTAAACAAAATGTGATACTAATATGGGCTAGAACGGGTGTGGTTATTAGCGGCTTTGAGTTGCTATCAACAATCACTTGTTTGATTTAACGCGTTTTAAAAGACGTGATACTGGTGTGGCAAAAAACAATAGAATAATAAAAACAATTTTTCACCTGTGTACCCTGCATGACAATCGCCGCACCCAAAATAAGAACTTTGGGAAAAACTATGAAATTAGCATCAATAGATATCACGTTGTTCGTGGTATACGTCGTCGCGCTTGTCGGAATTGCGTGGTGGGTTTCTCGCGAAAAGCAGGGTCATCAAAAAGACACAAATGATTACTTTCTAGCGGGCTCAAGCTTGCCATGGTGGGCAATTGGCGCATCACTCATCGCTGCCAATATCTCTGCCGAACAAATCATCGGCATGTCGGGGTCAGGTTACCAGTTAGGGCTTGCCATTGCGTCTTATGAGTGGATGGCCGCCATTACGCTGCTTATTGTCGGTAAGTTCTTCTTACCTATCTTTCTTAAGCATAAAATTTACACCATGCCTCAATTTCTTGAGCAGCGATATGATCATCGCGTGCGCAAGGTAATGGCAATATTCTGGCTAGGTGTTTATGTTTTTGTAAACCTAACGGCTGTGCTGTGGTTAGGTGCATTGGCCATCAATACCATCGCGGGTGTTGATATGGTTTACGGCATGATGTTCTTAGGCCTTTTCTCGTTAACCTATTCACTTTACGGCGGTCTGAAAGCGGTAGCACTCACCGACATTATTCAAGTCGTGCTGTTGGTTATTGGTGGCTTGTTTCTGTCGTATACGGCGTTAAACCTAATCAGTGACGGCAATGGTGCCATCCAAGGTTTTGTTGACCTTACTAACAAGCTCCCTGAGAAATTCGACATGATTTTGTCAGAAGACAACCCGCACTATATGGACTTGCCGGGCATTTCTGTATTGATTGGCGGTATGTGGATCATGAACCTGTCGTATTGGGGCTTTAATCAGTACATCATTCAGCGCACGTTGGCGGCAAAGAGCGTTCAAGAAGCGCAAAAAGGTATTGCGTTTGCGGCTTTCCTAAAACTGCTAATGCCTTTAATTGTGGTATTGCCAGGGATTGCAGCAGTGCTAATTGTGCCAGACTTAGCTAAACCGGACCAAGCATACCCAAGCCTAATGACGCTGATGCCTGTTGGTCTTAAAGGTATCATCTTCGCAGCCTTGGTGGCGGCGATTGTGTCCTCGCTAGCGTCGATGACAAATAGCGTTTCTACTATTTTTACCATGGACCTTTATAAAGATAAGCGTCCAAACGAGTCGCAGCAGCATTATGTGAAAGTGGGTCGTATCGTAAGCTTGGTCGCGCTTATCATTGCTATGGTGGTGGCCAAGCCGCTGTTGGGTAATTTCGATCAAGCATTCCAGTATATCCAGGAGTTCACGGGCTTCTTCACACCAGGTATCTGCGCGTTGTTCGTTTTAGGTATGTTCTGGAAGAAAACCACAGCAAACGGTGGTCTGTTGGCCGCACTAGGCTCATTTGTTTTAAGCATTGTGTTTAGACAGTTCTGGCCTGAACTGCCGTTTATTGACCGTGTTGGACTTGTGTTCCTGCTTTGTGTTGCTTTAGCTGTGGTTGTTTCTCTGCTAGAGAAAAAAGGTGTCAGTGAAAACGCTGTCGACCTAAACGAAGTGCAGTTCAGAACCACAAGCGGATTTAATGTAGCATCTATCGCTGTAGTTATCCTTACAGCGGCGTTTTACATAACGTGGTGGTAGCAGACAAGGAAGGGCGTTTTTAATCGCAACGCTCTTGCTAAATTTAGCTAAAAACAACGCGAAAGTTCAGAAGACGCTGACAATAAATTTTGTTAAGTTCTAGAACGTGTTGCAGTTAGTAACGTAAACCTGTGGTGAAAAACTTCAATTTTCCCTCATAAAATACGGTATACTAACCGGCTAATATTCGATGAACTTTCGCGCTTGCTGATGTCTTACTAAGAAGAGTTATACAGCAAGCCACTAAAAACGTTACAGGAGACATCAATGGCAACGAAAGGCGTTAATAAGGTTATTCTTGTTGGAAACCTTGGCAATGATCCTGAAGTTAGATACATGCCTAACGGAAACGCCGTTGCGAACTTAAGCCTAGCAACTAGCGAAAGCTGGAAAGACCAACAGGGTCAGGTTCAAGAGCGCACTGAGTGGCACCGCCTTACAATGTACCGTCGCTTAGCAGAAATTGCCGGAGAGTACCTGAAAAAGGGCTCGCAAATTTATGTTGAAGGTAAATTGCAGACGCGTAAGTGGCAAGATCAACAAGGCCAAGATAGATACACCACTGAAATTATCGTAGACCAAATGCAAATGCTTGGTGGTCGCGGTGGTGAAGGTGGCGGCGGTAACGGTGGTTACCAACGTCCTCAAAACAACCAAGGTGGTTACAATCAAGCTCCAGCGCAGGGCGGCTATAACCAAGCGCCACAGCAAGGTGGTGGTCAGCAGGGCGGCTACAATCAAGCGCCTCAGGGTGGCAATCAAGGTCAGCCAAAGAACCCACCAATGGCTGAGCCAGATTTTGACTTCGACGATGACATTCCGTTTTAAGAAAAAACTGTTCACGTGTTGAAAATATTCTAAGAGCCGCTTTAATAGCGGCTCTTTTTTTGAGCTAAGTTCGCCCAATTATGAGATTGGTGCCCGCTATTCTTCCCCCGATTACCTTAAAATAATTTCATCATATTCCCATTGTTGTTTTCCCATAAACGCGATGAGTGAGCTTTAAGAATTACGTGTAAAAGGTTGGGTTTTTGCAGTGTCAGTAGTAGTAACCTTGGTGGCTTTTGTTTTGTTGTGTCTTAAAAGCAGCGTGTTGTTTGCGCAAACAGACGGCGAATGTGAAGGGGAAAGCTGCGCCTCCAAAAAGCCTACAGTAGTATGGTTGCGACCACCCGAGCTTGGAATTGAAGGCAGTGGTGTCAGTATCACTTCAGGGCCCATCTATGACGCCATGGCGTACCTCTCTACACACCTGCATAACTACGAACACCAATTTGAAGCTTATCCGGTTAAACGTGCATGGTCGTTGGTACAGCATCAACAATCCGCGCAAAAAGTGTATTGTTTTTATGGCGCCGCTTACCAAGAAGAACGCGCTGAGTGGGGATATTACTCCCAGCCAACCTCTATAAACTTACCGCTACTCATTGTTGCAAGAAACGCGCTTCAGCCTTCATTGAAAAATGAATTAGATACCGCGCAGCCTCAGCCAACGCAGGAATATTTTGAGTCCATTTCTTTACGCGCACTGCTTCAGCAAAATTTGAGAACGGTACTCTACAACGATGTGAATAACGTATACGCCGATACTGTTGAGCAATGGGCTACAAAAAACAATGTGGTTCGTTTAAATGGGTTAGGCAAAGACTTAGGCATGCACACCATTGCCCTACTGGAAAGTGGAAGAATAGACTTTGGCTATGTAGGGCACCGCGAGCTTTCAGCATTACCAGAAGAAGAACTCGATGCGCTTAATGTTTATCAAATCAGTGAACTGTCACAGCAGCTAAGAGGAACAAAGCGCTTACTGTGTTCTAAGAGTGAGCTAGGACAAGCGGTAACGAGTGATCTAGACAGCGCGCTGACTCACATTACATCTACGCCTATGAAAAGCCAAACCTTAAGAGACATTAATTTTGTGGCAGATGGATACCCTTTATTTCTTAAACCGCTTTTTGATGAAAGGTGGAGTAAAGTTATGCTCAACGAATCATGTGATAGTGCGACTCATTTGGAGCTAAACAAAAATCTATAGTTCAGCGTGACTCACTAATCAGGTGAGTTAAAAAGTTATCCTACGTGACGCCAACCCAATCCGCTTTTCCAGTCATCGCGCCTGAATCATGGGTGTTCCCGTACTCCATTTCCAAACTCATCACTTTAGCAAGAGGTTGGAAATGGAGGAGATACGTACGGTAACTTAGCTTATTCCATCTTCACCAGTGCAATTTCACCCACTTCAATACCACGCCAACTGTTTTTAGGTGCGCGTTTGAGTGGTGGTAATATAAATTGAAGCCCTGTGATCTGGTGAATATCCAAAGGGGATTGCTCTTCAAATGGCCCCATAGTAACTGGCATAAATATAGGATACGCACGAGTTAATAAGGTCGCAGTGGGTTTTAGGGCCGAAACAGGGAGAATCAAGGTTTTCCATTCGTCACTTACAGTAAAATCAGTGCCGTAAGCCAGCCCATCGTTAGCAATAACGCCAAATTGCAACCTGTCGCTTTTGCCTAATGAACGAACGCGTAGTGCAATAGCGTCATATTCCTCTAAGGAACGATCTATCAAAGTGGCATTCTTAGGGAGATCCGTACGCAGTAATGGACCACCAGTCTGTAGGTTATCGTCAAAGACTTTGAGCGTCACTGTTTCGCCTTCCAATATGGCCGAAGAGGCCGGCCAGCTTACAGTGTTTTGCGGAGGTACAAACGTCTCTCTCGCTTCGCTTGGATCAAAGAGAAGTACAGGACTGCCTGCAGGTTGCAATAATGTGTGAAAGTAAGCGCTATTTAGGAAATCCCAATCCTGTGGTTTGCCAGGTTGGTTATCAGGGTAGGTTACTGTGATATCACCATCTGTAACGGTAAAGGCGTATTCCAATTTACCAGACAGTTTCCACATATCGTCGTTCTCTAGTGTGACGTGGTAAAGCCCTTTATCTTCTTGTTGCATTGGTAAGGTAACAAAGTCACTATGACCCTCATAACGTATATTTAAGGTAACAGTGGGGTTGGGTGTCACACTTTGTACCGCGGCAGTGAAGGTCAATGCCTCGCCAAGATTGCGCTGACGTTGGGGGTGGTGAGTCACGATGGTTTCACTTGGTTTGATTGGGGGTAAGTAATAGGCCGTGTCGATGTCACCTGAAGGCTTAGCCTCTGACGCAGATACCCAATATACCCCAGGCGCGACAGCGAAATTACCCCCTGAAGCCTGAGTTTGATAGTCGTTGCCTTCATTGATGCCAGTGACGACAAAGCGCTGGCCTAGACCAGGTAGAGAAAGGGTCATACTATTAGCTTTGACTGATAGGCGGCTCACTTCACGGTTCAGACTGGAGTTCTGATGAGGATCTTGCAAACTGATCACATCGGGAAATACCTCTAATCGCCATTGTTTGTCGCCCTGTTTATCTAAAAAGTAGGCGCCAGAGCCTGAGTAATTAACTAACTCAGATGAGCCAACCCCAGCAATGTGAGTGAGGCTATCGATATCTTTAGGGCTGCGAGTGGTGCTGTTTGTATAGTAAAACTGTTTAGTATCATCAAACACCGATAAATCAGTGAGGTAATCCAGCGTCGTATGATGAAACTGGTTACTTTGTGGGTACGCAGGTGCGTGATAGTCTTGGGGTAAAGTACGAAACTCTTCACCGGCAATCATCAGACTTATTGCTTTCGCTGGCGTATACAATAAGTTTAAGTAGTGCGTATTGTAGTCTGAGTTAGTGTCTGCAATTACTGCAGGGTCGTAAGCGAACTGAGTGGCCCATTGAAACCCCGCGTCGCGAAAGCTTCGTGCCATCGCGGGGTACGTTACGCTATTTGTAATATCCGCTGCGTCAAATTCGTAAATCATACGCGCTTTATTACTGCACCCACTGATATCGCTAAATGGGTTGGTATACGTTGAAACCGCAGGCAGTACATTGGTATTCAACGCACTGTATTTTAATAAACCAGTGGGATACCACTGATACGCGATACCATCTATTGACGTGTTACATACCGCTTTGGCAAAGTCTCTCTGGTCACCTTGTTCACTAATGTTATAGAACAAAGGCTTGGTAACACCTGCGTCTTTAACGGTTTTAATTAAGGTTTCGATATACGCTGCACTCTTTTGTGGGGCTAAGCGATGTTTGGGCTCATTAAAAAGCTCAAAGGCGATAATTTCAGGGTCGCTACCAAGGAGTTGCCCAGTGTAACGGTTTTTGTGCGCCATAAACTGAGTCAGATAGCGCTGCTGGGCGGCAATAAGCGCAGGCTTATCATTCATATCGTTTTTGCTGTAGCCCACTGCAAATCCAGGCTCAGCGGGATCTGGTTCGGGATAGCCCGTTCCCCACCATGCAATGGGAGTGATGATAGCGCGAATGCCATGCTCTTGAAGGCGCATCATCAGATAATCGAATAACTCAAGATATTCATTGTCGATGAGATTGCCTTCTTTATCGCTGATGGCTTTGTCCCATACGTGAATGCGATAGGCATTTAGCTTAAGCCGAGCCATATGGTCCACGTCTATATCGATAGCGACTTTGTGATCGATTCCACGTCGAGCGATAGCGCGATAACCATAGGCAAACGGTGCACTGTAGTTGGCACCAAACAAGTAGACTTGGTCGCCGTTGTCCCATAACAACCGACCGTTTTCTACTGTCACGGGGGTAGGGGGTAACGTGGTATTGGTCAAACTTACTGCGCTACTTGAGCCTGCTGTAGTTAAGCTCATAGTAGCCAAAACGATTGAGGTTACGAATATTTTTGAGAACATCTTAACTTTCCTACCAGTTAGGCTTCGAGATAGCCGTTAGGGTTAGACGACTGCCATCGCCAACTGTCTTTCACCATGTCTTCTAAAGTGCGGGTGGCTTGCCATCCCAACACCGCTTTGGCGTGACCTGAGTTGGCGTAACACTGTGCCACATCGCCGGGGCGACGGGGGGCAATTTGATAAGGGATAGGTCGGTCACTAGCTTTCTCGTAGGCTTCTACCATCTCTAGCACTGAAACACCGCTACCTGTACCTAGATTAAAGCAATGACTACCCGGTTTTCCGTGCAATTGCTCCAAAGCGCGAACATGCCCTTCCGCTAGGTCACATACGTGTATATAGTCGCGCACTCCAGTACCATCAATGGTGGGGTAGTCATCGCCAAATACAGCCAGATGGGAGCGCTTGCCCACGGCCACTTGTGCAATAAAAGGCATTAAATTATTTGGGATACCACTAGGGTCCTCTCCAATCCGTCCGCAAGGGTGAGCGCCCACTGGGTTAAAGTAGCGCAAAATAATACCGTTAAATTGAGCGGTGGAAGTCGCAAAATCTTGTATGATTTGCTCTACCATGAGTTTACTTCTGCCGTAGGGATTAGTTGCGCCCACGGGAAAGTCTTCCACAATAGGTACAGTTTGTGGGTCACCGTAAACTGTCGCTGAAGAGCTAAACACTAACGTATGTACGCCAGCCTCATGCATAGTTTCTATTAAAGTCTGGCTGGCAGTAACGTTGTTTCGGTAATAAAGCATAGGTTTTTCAACAGATTCCCCCACCGCTTTTGAGCCGGCGAAGTGAATGACGCCATCAAAGGTGTGCTCGGAGAAAACACGTCTGAGCAGTTCTTCATCCCCAACGTCACCTTCATAATGAGGGATCTCTGTATTACAAATACCTTCTACCCGCTTAAGTGCTTCGATGTGGCTGTTAGAGAAGTCGTCAATTACCACAACAGAATGGCCTGCTTCAATTAACGCGATACAGGTATGTGAGCCGATATAGCCAGCACCACCAGTGACTAATATATGCATGGGTCTTTCCTTACTTTTCAAGTGACAATGTTGCAGGTTTCAGACCTTTGGCAGTAACCGTGATTTCGGCGTTTTTAAGTGTTTCACCAATTTCAATTAATAATGCCCCTTCTCCCCATGATGTGGTAATGGGGCTCTGATTTAATAATCTAATATCGCCTTCAACTTCAGCATTCAGCTCGATGTTATTTGTGCGAACAGGATTGCCCTTAGCATCTACCACTTGTGCGTATACAAATACTTTGTCTTTCACGGAGGGAGTAGGAGCAATACCTGAGGTGTCGAGTCGTAGCGTTAACGCACTGGCTTGTTCAGGCGTAGTGACGCTATGACGGGCGACAATATTCTCACTAATAAGCGCTTCAGCACGCAATGTTCCAGGCTGGAAGTTATCTATTGAGAAGGTAAAGGGAGGATGCGCTAAGTGCGTACTCAAAGCATCAGTGTCGGGGCTTTGCGTCCCAATTAAGCGATCGTTGAGGTAAAGCGCGACGCGCTCGGCATTTGAGTAAACGCGTACATTAGTGCTTGACGTTTCATCCCAATTACTTGCGATATACACCATGGGACCGCTTTCAAATTGCGGGGCCTGTTCGTCTGCATTCCTTTGACTTTGGAAAAAGTAATAGCTGAATTTAGGCTGGCGATAAATACTGGCGATACCCGACGCTTCAATGTCATCGGCATAGCCGCGGTTATAATCAAACATTACCCAGTAACCGTCTGCAAAGGCGGGTACGGTAAAGTTGTCATTGTGGGCTTCTTGAAGGTTCTTTGCCTGTTGCAGCAGGCGCTTTTCACCACTATTTAGTAATTGACGGCTAGTGCGTTCATCTTCCTGCAAATCTTGCCAGCTATCCTGATTTAAACCCGCGTTTTGCGCGTAATATTCCCAGTCCCCGTACTCAGATACAATGTAAGGGACTGTGGGTGTTTCGTAATGCTGCAGTCGGTGTTGGCGGGCTTGTACAAAAATATCGTAGCCGAGTTCCCATCCTGCGGAATAGGCGCCAGGGTATTCGGCATGTACTGTATCAGATAGTGCTGCGATAAATTCGTCCGGCATGTCTGATTCGTTTAATGAGCACTCCCATGCAATGACGCTAGCGTGATTACGGTCTCGGCGTAGCAAATCAGCACACGCTTTTAAGGTATGAGCTTCGAACTCTTTTGTGGGGTTGTAATATTGCCAACCCAATATTGCATCCAGTAACACTAAGCCCAATTCATCCGCCGCCTTCATAAATGCTGTTGAGTGAGGGTAGTGGGACAGTCGAACGTAGTCGAAACCCGCCGATTTGATTTTTACGGCATCGCGGTAATCAGCCTGAGCAGAGGTTGCGTAGCCGACAAACGGATATTCCTGGTGGCGGTTGACACCGCGAAGAAAGGTTTTTTCACCGTTTATCAGTAGCTCATTTTTATCATTGAAGACAAACGAGCGAATACCGATGTTTCGCGATTGATGTTCTATAGTTGTATCGTCGTGCGACAATACAGTGTCCAGTGTGTATAAATTGGGGTGCTGAGGAGACCATAAGGCAGGTTCAGTTACTGTAATTAACTGATTAAAATGACGCTTTTCACCTGCCGGCAGAGTGTATTGTTGGCTTACCTTGTGAACGTCACTTCCATCAAATGACAAAGTTTGGGTTAGAGTAAAAGTTTTTTCTTCACCGCTGGTGTTAGCTACATGTGTTTGAATGTTTACTTCAGATTTCACTTTCTCGACTAAAGGGAAGGTGACAAAAACACCGCCACCGGCCACTTCGTTAGCGTGCATCTCATCAGTAATCATCAAGGGATTTTTTACCAGAAGATTAACATCGCGATATAAGCCACCGTAGGTATTAAAATCAAGCAATGTAAGTGGCTTCGGGCCTGTAACGTCATTGTCACGGTTATCTAAGCGCACGCGGAGGGTATTCCTTCCTGACACCAGGTAAGGGCTTAAATCGAAAGTGAATGGTAAATATCCACCTAAGTGAGTACCCACTTTCTCATTATTAAGCCAAACCTCTGTAGCATTCATTGCTCCCTCAAAACGAATAAATACCGCTTGCTCAAGCCACTCTGCCGGCACTGAAAACGATTTTTGATACCACGCAATACCTTGCCATTGGTCATTTACCACTTCAGGCTCTAACCGGGGAGTATGTGGAAGAGCAATATTTTCCCATGCTTGGGTTATTTGCTCAGGCGTAAGCGCCTCATCCGCCTTCTTAAATTTCCAGTCTTGATTGAAAGGAACCACTTCACTTAGAAAAGGCGATGAAGAATGCGGTGGATTAGAAGAAGACGTGAAGGGCTGACACGCGCCTAACCACAACAGACAACAGAGTAAAAAGCTAAATCGGGAAATAGAAGTCATTGCTCTAGCCTAGATGAATTTAAAAATAGACAAGCCTAGTTGGCTTAAACGCAAAAAGGCACTGCCCTTATATGAAAGAGCAGTGCCGATACAACGCACTTACATCGCGTATTGGAAGCCTAACAAATAACGGCGTCCCCATTCAGCGTATTGACGTGGTCGGGTAGGGTCGTTGTCAAAGTATGACGTAGACGCTTCATTCGTTAGGTTCTGACCTTGTAACATTACTTTTAAGTTTTCGGTCACTTCGTAGGCAATGCTGGCATCAACCGTGGCTTCGTCGTCTATAGTGAAAACGGCACCTGGATCCCAGCTACCTACGCTAGTGTATGCACTGCGGTAGTTATATGACACCTTCGCATCAATACCTGCTTTGTAATACCAAAGAGTTAAACTACCTACATTTTTAGATAAGCCACCCATAGTCAATGGGTTGTTTTCAGGCTCAAACTCCGTCACGTTAGTATCTGTATAGCTGTAGTTGGTATAAATGCCCAAGCCATCAAAAGGTTCTGGCAACATGTTAAACGCTTGCTGATACATCACTTCAACGCCGCGAATCTGACCACCATCACCGTTCACAGGGCCGGTAAATTGGTAACTTTCACCATTTATATTAAGTGTATCTGTAGCTGCACCTACATGACTCTTTAGGTCTTTAAAGAAGAGTGACACGGTAAGAGCAGCATCTTCAGCAAAGAAATATTCATAGCCCAGGTCAACTTGGTCCGCGATGAATGGATTTAGCTGGGGGTTACCGCCAGAAGCAGTGTTAACCGTAGAAGATGTGTTAAGTTGTAAGCCTGTACGCATTTCAATGAGAGGCGGACGAGATATAGCACGTGAAAGTCCAAAGCGAATTTGCGAATCTTCCGTAATGTCAAAACGTAAGTTTAGCGCAGGCAGCACCTCACTATAGTCATGGTCAATCGATACCGCAGTTAGCTCTCCCCCGTCAGCTTGCTGAAAACCGGATGAAGTAGATTCGGTACTGATGTAACGCACACCTACATTACCCGTGTACGAGATACCGCCAATTTCACCTAACAGATTAAACTGAACATACAATGCAGTATTAGTTTCTTGAACATTCCAGCTATTAAGTATATCGGCATTAGTCTGGGTATGCTGGTTGCGGTTATCTATCCCGCCAAACGCTTCCTGCGCTACTTCTGACCAATTTCGTATGCTGTAAAGCGCAGGGACGTCATAGCCTTCACCAAGCTCGTAAGTAAAGGCGTCTACATTGGCACTGCTATTGGCTACACTTTGTTGCCAGCTAACCACATCATTGTCTTTTTCTCTATCTGTCCAACGCCCGCCGAAGCTCATGGCATCAATAATTCCCCACTCGACTGGCCGAGCGAAATCAAGCTTGGCAGTGATCATTTCATCTTCTAACAGGCGGTCGTTGTCCACTTGCATGTAGTTAAGGCCGTAATCTGTAGCATCGCTTATGTCATAACCGGTGCCAATGGATAAGCGGTCAGTGGTAGTGTCCCAGCTATAGTCCATGCCATTTGCATCCGCATCAGCATCCCAATACCACGACTGAATATTCACCCAGCGCGAGGTAATTGACGCTTCTGAGTAGCCGATATCCGCGTTAACTTTCCATACATCGCCAAGCCATTCAGCATTTAAGCCTGTACTGACGAGTTCGTTTTTCTGGAACCAAGTAGAATTATTTGCAGTGTGGCTACCGCCCCACAACATTCCACCTGAAACAATTTGTTCTGAACCATCGGGTTTAGTTATGATTTGCGGCGGGTTGCTGGCATTTGAAATGTTCCAGTTATTTAAGCCGCCCCAGTTACCCCAACCGTCGAACCAGACTTGATCTTCTCGTTCTTCAATATCAAATTTGGAATAGAAGAGGTCATATTTTAGTTCTAAACTTTCATTTGGTAGCCATTGAAGTACTGTCATTGCACCAACTCGTTGGTTGTCACCTCCTTTCGTAGCCGTCTGTGCTCCCCAAGGGGCCGCTTCAGAGATGCCATTACCATTAACATCACCTTGTTCAGCCGGAACATTATTGTATTCCCACGAGGTAACATCTTTTTGTAGAGAGGGTTGGTCTTGAACGGCAACGCCAAACGCAATACCAAATGTATCTGAAATAGGGTCGATATAACTGAAATTAGCGCGATAACCTTGGGAGTCGGCTGTGGGGATATCGTCTGCTAAAGGGTAATCCATCAAGTGCCCGCTGATATTTACTGACCTTTGATCTTTAGTCAAGGGTTCTACGAATTGCATGTTAACCAAGCCTGAGATACCCCCTTCAATATTACTTGCTAAAGGGCTTTTAAAAACTTCAACTGAGCTAATAAGTTCCGCAGGGAATTGTTCAAAACGAACACTACGGCTTGGTTCACCGCTAACAATTTCTCGGCCATTCATGGTTGCAAGGTTTAGACGCGGCCCCATACCTCGAATAGAAATCTGACTCGCGTTTCCGCGATCACGGTCTGCTGCAATACCCGGTAAGCGAGCGAGAGCATCAGTGATTGTCACATCGGGAAGTTGTCCCAGGTCATCTGTGGAGATAATTTCTACCGTCGAATCAGCTAACTTTTTGTGCTGTAGTGAACGGGTTAATGTGCTACCGAAACCACGGACAGTGATAACTTCGGTTTCGCCAATATCAGCTTGTTTATCAGCATCGGCCGCTTCTTGTGCTGAAGCAATGCTGATATTTAAGCATTGCGCTACCGCAAGTGCAGTCAAACCTAACTTGAATTGTGTCTTCATTCTATTACCCCCAAGGTAAATTTTTTAATAGTGTCTTGAGTCGTGTCGAGTGTGTTTTTAGCGTCCTGGTAGGCGATTGTAGGGATGGCTACCATAAACAGTAACAACTTTATAACATAGTTGGGTAAACGTTTACCATAAAAATATTAAGAGAAATTGAATGTTTTATAGACGGTAATAAATAGTAGGCTGTAAACAAAGGAGACTATTGAGGTAAGTTTGAACGCTGTACGCTATATTTTTAGCGCTCTGTAATGACTTTTTGAATGAAGAGTCTTCACTTCAATACAGAGCTTTCAGGTCGTTTAGAGAACAGTGCGATATAGGAGGAAGGAAAACGATAATGGCCTAATAAAAAACCAATATTAGGGGTTATCGTTTTCCTTTATGCCAAATAGGAGAGCCCGATTTGGTTTTCAGGGACGCTCTAATGCGATGTCCGCTACAAGTTAACTACAGCGGATGCGGTCAACTGCCGCTTTCCAACCATCATAGGCTTGATCACGTTCTTGCTTGGTCAATCTTGGAGTGAAAACGCTATCACTCTTCCAACAATGGGTTAAATCGTCGATTGAATTGAAGACACCAGCCTGTAATCCTGCTAAGAAGGCAGCACCAAGAGCGGTGGTTTCCGTAATCTCAGGGCGCTCTACTTCAGCGCCCAATATGTCTGAAAGAAAGCCCATAACCCAATCATTACGCGACATACCGCCATCTACACGAATAGTTGTGGGGCGAGCGCCATCGCTTTCCATTGCTTTTTGCAGGTCCTTAGTCTGATAGCAAACAGACTGAAGTCCCGCTGCAACGATTTCGCTAATGCCTGTGTCGCGGGTTAAACCTAAAATTGCGCCACGGGCATCTGGATCCCAATAAGGTGCGCCTAAACCAGTAAATGCCGGGACAAGGAACACGCCGTTATCTTGTCTTGCTCGCTGTGCAAGTGCCTCCGATTCGGCGGCATCGTCGATAAGCTTCAGGCCATCTCTGAGCCATTGAACGGTTGCGCCGGCCATAAAAATACTGCCTTCAAGCGCATAAGTCGTTTTGCCGTTTAAACGATACCCAACGGTGGTGAGTAATCGGTTTTTCGATTGCAAAGGGGCGTCACCAGTGTTCAATATCATAAAACAGCCGGTACCGTAGGTGCTCTTGGCCATGCCTTTTTCAAAGCACGCTTGGCCTACTAATGCTGCTTGCTGGTCGCCTGCTACGCCTTGGATAGGAATAGCTCTACCTATGATGTCTTCTTTCATTACACCAAAGTCAGCCGCACAGTCCATCACCTCGGGTAGCATTGAGCGTGGGATATTGAATTTATCTAGTAACTTCTCATCCCAGCATTGGTTATTGATGTCGAACAGCATTGTACGCGAGGCATTGGTGGCATCAGTTTTGTGTGACTCACCACCCGTTAAGCGCCATATAAGGAACGTGTCTACGGTTCCAAACAGCAGCTCTCCGTCCTCGGCTTGCTGTCTTGCACCTTCTACATTGTCTAATATCCAAGCTACTTTTGTGGCAGAGAAATAAGGGTCTAACAGAAGCCCTGTCGATTCAGTAATGTGTGAGACGAGCTCTTCGTCTTCACTTAAATCACGACAAAGCTGGGCTGTGCGTCTGTCTTGCCAAACGATAGCCGGGTAGACCGGCTCGCCAGTGTTTTTATTCCACACTAAGGTTGTTTCGCGCTGGTTAGTGATACCAACGGCTGCGATATCTGATGGTGTTAATGAACATTTATTGAAAACTTCTTTGAGGGTAGAGACAACGCTTTCCCAAATTTCCTCTGGATCATGCTCAACCCAGCCATCTTTCGGATATTTTTGAGAGAATTCCTGCTGTGCAATAGCGTCTATACTGCCCTTTGGAGAAAAAATGATGCTGCGAGAGCTTGTTGTACCTTGGTCAATGGCAAGGATATGTTGTCCCATAAGGTCACTCCTGAAGATAGTTTTCATAGAGTTTGCATCATTTACACAGGATTAACAATGCTATATTTTCGAAAACGAACATTGGTGTTTCGTTTTGTTATGGGAACATTGAAGTTAAGCACGTATAATTGATGTAATTTTCTAATTCTGAGGACTCGTGATGAATCAAACGCAAAGACACGAAAAAATTGTTGGGCTTATAAAGCTACATGGTTTTATGTCTATTGATGATTTGGTCAGTGCTTGCGACGTTACGCCGCAAACAATCCGTCGAGACCTTAACCAGCTTGCTGAAAATGGTGTGGTAAGTCGCTATCATGGTGGTGCTGGCCTAAACAGAAGTTGGGAAAACACGCCATATCAGGAAAGGAAAACCCAAAACAGCGAAGTCAAAGAGAAAATTGCTGAAGCAGTGGCTGCGATGATCCCTGACGGCGCATCGTTGTTCATTAATATCGGTACGACGACGGAAATGATTGCAACTAAGTTGCTCAACCACAAAAATCTTCACGTGGTAACCAACAATATTCACGTTGCTACCATTCTTTCGGCTAAAGAGGATTTCTCCGTCATAATTGCTGCCGGTGAAGTTCGCTATCGCGATGGCGGAATCATTGGCGAGGCAACCTGCGATTTTATAAGCCAGTTCCGCATGGATTACGGCATAATCGGTATCAGTGGTATTAGTTCGGACGGTGCACTACTTGACTTTGATTTCAGAGAAGTGAAAGTGTCCCAAGCCATTTTGGAACATACTCAACACGTTATATTAGCTGCGGACTACAGTAAGTTTGAACGCCGCGCAATGGTGGAGCAGGGGCACATTTCACAGGTTGATTGCTTAGTTTGTGATAAAGCCCCGCCGCCCAGCATAAGCAAGATAATCGAAGAAAATAACATCACCTTTGTCAAAGCGTGACCATCTATTTGCTATAGTTTTCCACTACTTTTAAACCTGTTCTCGGTTTTGCTCGCATTCTACTTTTTGGCAGCCTTCTTTAAACATTACGCACTGTTGCCGCAAGCGCACTTACACACCACGTATTTTTCAATGTAAATCAGTCAAATATTGTTGCGATTGGATTTGTTCATTCCTTTTAACTACGAATTTTAACTTTCTTTAATGTTCGTAAATGTTCGTTTTGTGTTGACATGTTTTCTTTTTGCTTGTCAAATAGACAACCATATGAGGATATCCATATAAATACCACTAGAGGCAATGTATGAGTCAAAGCAATCAAACTGAACAGACAGTCGACGTTTTAGTCGTTGGCGGCGGTGTTAACGGCGTAGGCGTCGCGCTTGACGCTGCGGGACGCGGGCTTTCGGTTGCTTTGTGCGAGAAAGGTGACCTCGCAGGCGCAACGTCTTCTTCTAGCAGCAAATTAATTCATGGTGGACTTAGGTATTTAGAACATTATGAATTTCGCTTAGTGAAAGAAGCGCTGGCAGAACGTGAAGTGTTGTTGAAGAAAGCGCCTCACATCATGTGGCCGTTACGTTTTCGTTTGCCTCACCAAAAGCATTTACGGCCTGCGTGGATGATACGAATTGGTTTATTCCTCTATGACTCGCTGGCTAAGCGCAATATGTTAGCGCGCTCACGTAAGCTAACGACCACCAGTGAAAGCCCGCTGGTTAGCGATATTTCAACGTGTTTTGAATACTCAGATGGTTGGGTAGATGACGCACGCTTAGTGGTACTAAATGCACTAGCTGCCCGAGATCAGGGGGCGAAGATATATACGCGTACTGAATGCGTTAAAGCTGAAAAGTTAGATAATTTGTGGAATGTGAAGCTTAAAACGTCTCAAGGGAAAACGTTTACAGTTAAGGCCAAGTCAATTGTTAATGCGGCTGGACCGTGGGCAGTATCGTTTCTAGATCGCTTGGTAAATATTCACAACCCCAATGCGATGCGCATGGTAAAGGGAAGCCACTTTGTCGTTCCCAAGCTATATAACTCTGACGAAGCGTACATTTTACAAAATAAAGACGGGCGTATTGTATTCGTGATCCCTTACGAAGGTGATTTCTCACTTGTGGGCACAACAGACGAAGACTTTAAAGGTAATCCGTCTGACGCTGCAATTTCAAACGAAGAGACTGATTACCTAATTGAAGTCGTAAACAACTACTTCAAGTCCAAGATAACACGCGAAGATATAGTCCATACTTACAGTGGCGTGCGCCCACTCTTAGAAGAGAAAAACGCGTCAGCACAAGAACTTACTCGGGACTATAAAGTAGAGCTTAAGGGTGAAGCTGGAAAGCCCGTATTACTTAATATCTTCGGCGGCAAAATTACAACCTATCGAAAGCTCTCAGAGCACGCGGTAGATAAACTTGTCTCATGTTTCCCGAAAGCGAAAAAAGCGTGGACCAAAGAAGTACCGCTACCAGGTGGTGCATTTGAGAGTCAAGAATCGCTAGTTGCTCAACTAACTTCCGAGTTTTCTTGGCTGGACAACGCTATCGCTGAACGCTACGCAAGACAGTATGGCTTACTATGTTATAAGTTTCTTAAAGGTAAAGCGTCAGTAGATGCTATGGGGATTCATTTCGGGGCTGGTATGTATCAGGCAGAAGTTGATTACCTTATAGAGTGCGAGTGGGCTTGTTGTCTAGAAGACGTGATTTGGCGCAGAACAAAACATGGATTACGCTTGGACAAAGCCCAACAGGAAGCGCTGTCTTCTTATATCTCAATGAAAGTTTCTGGCGCAGTTCAATCGGATGAGTCTGTGGATGCTGTATTGGCAAGCGCCTAACCCGTGAAAAGGTACGTATTAGAAGGAGCCATCTTTGCTTGAAAAGCGATAAGGTGGCTCAATCGCCATTGATTAGCTAGCCCAACAGGATAAAGTAGACGACTTAAAATGAACATGGACGTGATAAACAATACTTCCGTCAAGGAAGTCGTACTTATTAGACACGGTAAGCCTCTCTCGGCGCATAATGACAAAGTAAACTCAGCTCAATATGCTCAGTGGGTGCGTAACTATGATAAATCGATACTCGATCCAACAAGTCACCCAAAGCAGAAGACCCATATCGACGACAGCTACATTGTGGTTAGCCCGTTACTAAGGGCTAAATTGTCTGCGGCTTATTACGGCGCGACTCAAATTGATGAAGAGTTGCCCTATCTTAAAGAAATGGATATTCCTTACTACAAACTTCCGTTCACCTTGCGCAGTTGGCACTGGGTCGTCTTAAGCCGTGCATTATGGTTCATAGGATTTAAAGGTCGATTTGAAAGTTTCAAAGCTGCCAAGCAAAGGGTTAATCTTGTTTCCGAGCGTATTGAAAAACTGTGTGAGAAACACGAGCGGATAGTGCTATTCGGGCATGGTATGACTAACTATTACACCCGAAAAACACTCATAAAAAATGGCTGGCAATTAAAGCAAAAAGACGGTGATTTTTGGGGAATTACGATATTGCACAAGCCGTTGCCATAATGCTGAGTCTTCGTTTTTTAACCAGAAATTCTTAAGGTTTATTTATACCTACTTCATTTTTTCTTCAAAATGTCGATAAAATAGAACAATGCCTAACAAGCGCTAACGACTTGAACAAAGGCATGGGGAATCGACAATGAATAAAACCAACAAAAAGAAACCTTCCACGTCTAATGTTTTTAAGGCGGCTATTTCAGCTATTTTTGCAATTACCCTTGGCGTTACTATCAACTTTCTTCATACCGACGAGAAAGACACCACAACAATCGCCTTTGCACTAAACCTAGATACGTTTAAGCGTCACGTCGTCTCGTCTCACTGGCAATGGCGAGTCCGCCAACCCACTACTATGATAATGCTGATTCACTACAATGAGTCGGGCAAAGAAACGAACCGTACTCCGGTGCGAATGAATCACAACGGATGGCCGACCGCTGAGCTTTCTAGTGAAGGGTGTGAAAAAATATGGACGTCGCTAGTGGCGACACCACTGCGCGTGGACGGCTTTAAGATCCATGCCGACTACTATGCTGAACTTGAAGAGAACGAAGACAACTATTGGTGTCGCTTCAGCTTAAGTAGCGGCGCGTATTTCGACTATTTTCCTGCAAACGGAACAGTAACAAATTTAAGCGATTAAACTGGCCACATAAACGAGGGTGCACAATATAGGCCTATGCTTATATAGGTATTTGTTCTATTTAGATAATTAGTCTACTTTTGAGTTAATGCCATGTTACTTATTGGCGCCATAAGGTATTGTTGATTATAAGATAATACTCGGCATTAACGAATTAAGTAGATATATGCTTTCACGCTTATTTTCTTCGAAAAGTAAAAAAACTAGCGTCACTGTAGGCGTATCGGTCTGTGCTTCTGAGCTACACATTGTGGCTATAGAGCGCAGTGGCGACGCTGTTTCACTTAATTCTGTTTCTTCAATTCCCTATGATCAGCATCAGCCTCTCAAGCAACAGCTATCGGCGGCGTTAAGCCCGTTTGCTAAGTCGACCTGTAATGTTGCTATAGTGCTTTCACAGCATATGTACCACATGGTACAGGTTGATAAGCCAGAAATGGCAGAAGAGGATATTACAACAGCGTTACCGTGGACTCTCGGAGAGCTGGTTCCCTATGACTCCAGCAACATGGTTTTAGACTATGTCGACTACCCGGTTAAAAGTCGGAGTGGCGGCCAAAAGATAAATGTATTCGCTGCCGAAAGGTCCTCACTTGCTGCCGTCGCAGCGAGCATGGCAAAAAAGAAAGACAAGCAGCTTACACATATCCACACCAAAGAAGTGTTAGCAACTGAAATGGTGCCAAATGATGACTATGCGCGACTACTCATCATCCAAGAGCCCAACAGTGAACCGTTTTTAATGATAGTGCGCTCTCAGGCTATTTGGTTGGCACGTCGCTTACGTGGATTTGTAAGCAAAGTTAATGAGCAGACAGACCTGTCACAGCTAAGTGATACTTTGGGATTAGAAATTCAACGCTCAATGGATTTCTATGAGTCGCAACTTAAGCAGCCGCCTTTAAAAGAAATTCTGTTTAAAACTCAATTTGACTGTGTGCCAGTGATCGAACGGCTGAAGCCGTTTCAGCCCGTTGCCATGAGTGTCTTTACTTCACAGCTTAATTTAGCCGATGTAGTTGAACCTGCCTGCCACTTTGCGTTAGCAAGTGCACTTGTTGCAGCGAGAGAGGTGGCATGAAAAGAACGATAAACCTCTATCAGGACTCTCTTAAACCAAAGAAAGAGCGGTTACCATTCTCGAAGGTACTTTGGCTTAATGGCGCGGCAATAGGTGTCATGTTGGTGGTGGTAATCGCGCTCAATATTACGTTGGGGGCGAAGCAGAAAAAGTTAAATGAAAAAACAAACGCGATTAGCCAACTGAATAGCGAAATTAAAACCTTAAGCGCTGCACTCGAGAAGAAACGAGACACCCAGTCGCTTCAGCAACAGCTTGAAAAGGTGAACGCCAAAATTGAAAACCGAAGACGTCTGTTAGCGTATCTTGATAGCGGAGAGTTGTCATTTGACGCAACAAAGTACGGCGAGGTTATGGACGATTTGGCTAATTTCCACAATCAGAACCTATGGCTGACGAGTATTGATATCGATACACAAACCATTCGCCTGTCAGGCCAAACCTTGGCGCCTTCATCTATACCTGTGTGGCTTAAAAAGTTGCAGCAGTCTCCGTTTTTCCAAGGTAAGTCATTTTCTTCAGTGCAGTTTGATGAAGTAGACGGCAAAGAAAACGTGAAACAATTCTTGATATCCACAGATTTTGAAGGAGACGCTGATGAATCAGTACCAGCAGCTCTCTGAGAAATTCTCCGCTCTTGAAAGCAGAGAAAAACAGCTAATTACATGGGTGAGTTTTGGTCTCATTATCTATCTATTCTTCTGGTTCGGTGTTTCGCCTGCACTTGATGACTTGTCTGCAACCGATAAAGCAGTCATCAGAAAGGAGAGCGAGCACAAAGCATTGGTCATTCAAAGAGATGCTATTCAAGAAGCGCTAACCATCGATTATACAAAGCGCACGCAGCTAGAACTCGATAAGGCCAGAAAAGACCTACTATCAATTGATGAGGCACTAATTTCACTTAATGAAGGGTTTGTCGCAGCCGATCGAATGCCCGAGCTGCTTATGACGCTTCTAAACGAAGAAGACAACGTACGTTTAGTGAATTTTAAGGTCGAGCCTACCGAAACAGTACGCTTTGGTGACGGTGAGTCTCAAAGCACACCGTTTTACCGTCATAACATGCGCTTAATTATTGAGGGAACTTACTTTGACCTGCGTAGCTACCTAGCGCGCCTTCAAGCCGCGCCTGAAAAAGTCGTAGTAACAGATTTTGCTTACAACGTTGAAGCTTACCCAAGTGCCACGTTAGCGCTGGGGTTAGCAACGGTAAGCAATAATGAAACCTTTATCTCGCTGTAAGGAGAGAGTGTGAAACGGTTAAGAATTGTGGTCACAGCTTTAGCGATAGCAACATGCTTACCTGCAGTTGCGTCTGTCGACCCGACTAGGCCTGCAATCGCCAGTGCATCAGTGTCTAGCAATGATGAAGCTGTAGCAGGAGAGCTAGCACTTCAATCTATCTTTAAACGCAGTACAGGTTATAGCGCCATCATATCGGGTAAATCTTACCGCGTGGGCGACACACTTAACGAATACACCGTATCAAAAATTAACCCCAAGAACGTGGTTATCACTGACGGACGTCAGCAGAAAATACTAAGAATGTATGCATATGAAATTAAAAAATAGCCTCATTGTTAACACATTGGTTTTGTCTGCAGCGTTAGTTGTGGCAGGTTGCCAATCTTATGGTGTTGGCGAGGAAGTAAAACCTCATATTCGCGATGAACTAGCACGTTCTCAGAATACGACATCAAGTAAACCAACACCGCCCCCGCAGCTTAATCAAGAACTGCTGGCAGAGGTTGCCCGTTATCAAGCGTTACCTGCGCCAACATCACAGAAAATGTTTGCAGTTTCTGCTAACAATGTAGACGTGCGTCCGTTTTTCGACGCGTTAGTTGAAGACACACCTTACAGTGTCGCGGTTCATCCAGCCGTGTCGGGGCAAATTAGCTTAACGCTCAAAGAAGTGGCGTTAGAAGATGTATTAACCATTATTTCGAGAATGTATCCGTTAGACGTGTTTTTGGAAGGGAAAGTAATTCAGGTTATGCCTTCTCAACTAAAGACGGAATCTATCCCGGTTAACTTTCTTATGATCAAGCGCTTCGGTGTATCTAACGTAAGCGTTATTGCCGGTGGGGTAAGTGAGCAAGACCAAAACAATGGTGGCAACAACGGTGGAATTAACGGCAATAACAACATTAGCGGGAACGCGCTAGGTGGTCAGGGTGGTTTTGGAGGCCAAGGCGGACTTGGCGGCAATAACATCCAACAGCTCAATGGCTCAAACATTCAGACTACCAGTGAAAACGACTTTTGGAGCGATTTAAAAGAGGCACTAAAAGTACTGGTCTCGCCAACAGAAGGCCGCCAGGTTGTGGTTTCACCCCAAGCGGGCTTGGTCACAGTTCGAGCACTGCCCAGCGAAATCGCAGTGGTGAAAGACTTTTTAAACCAAAGCCAAGAGAGCTTACAGCGACAGGTGGTATTAGAGGCGCGCATTATTGAAGTCACTCTAAACGACGGCTATCAGCAAGGCGTGCGCTGGGATCGTATTGCAAGCGGCTTGACGGGCAGTGTGAACTTTGGCTTCAGTGGCGGAGCTATAGCGTCAAACTTTGCTGCAAATACCGCTGCAGGTATAGATCCAGCCATTAATGCAGTTAATGGCATAGGGAACTCAATCTCTACAGATATTGGCGGCGTTTCTACTTTGAGAATTTCCCGAGGTGACTTTGACGGCGTTATCAATATGCTGCAAACCCAAGGTGATGTTCAGATGTTGAGTAACCCCAGAGTGACCGTCACTAACAACCAGAAAGCAGTGATTAAAGTGGGTCAGGACGAATACTTTGTCACCGATGTGTCGACCAGTGAAGATCAAAGCGCGACACAAACCGAAAACGAAAATGACATCGAACTTACCCCGTTTTTTTCAGGTATTGCCTTAGATGTTACCCCTCAAATTGACAGAAGCGGCTCGGTTATATTGCACGTTCACCCATCAGTAACGGAAACGGCAGAGCAGACTAAAGTCATTCAGGTGGGCGATCAGCAAATCTTGCTGCCACTGGCACAAAGTAATATCCGAGAGTCAGATACGGTAATTCGTGCCCGCGATGGAGAAATTGTCGTGATTGGCGGTTTGATGGAAACCGTTACCAGTGAGCAAGAATCAAAAACGCCTTTGTTGGGCGACATTCCATTCATTGGTAACGCGTTTAAAAACAAAGCCAAAACGCAGAGTAAGCGCGAGCTGGTGATCTTGATACGCCCATCAGTTGTGCAACCGGACACGTGGGAAAAACAACGTCTTCGCACTCAGTCATTACTTGATCAGTGGTATAGAAACTAATTATGTATCAGGGCTTTTTTCACTTCACAGATATGCCGTTTTCGCTTACCCCGAATACGGATTTCTTTTGTGCGCTTGCGCCACACAATGAAGCGTTAAAAGTCATTTTATCAGCATTGAGTATGTCTGAAGGCTTTATAAAAGTAACCGGTGAAGTCGGTACAGGTAAGACATTGTTATGCCGTAAATTAATTAATCATCTGTCTGATAAATTTGTAGCCTGCTATTTACCCAATCCATACCTTTCGCCTGATGAATTACGCCAAGCATTTGCGAGAGAGTTAGGTATTGTTACGGAAGGAAATAGTGATAATCAAGGCTTGCATAATGCAATAGAGACAAAGCTATTATCCCTTAAAAAAGAGGGGCGACAAGCGGTACTAATCATTGACGAAGCGCAGTCGCTGAGTTGGGATGCTCTTGAGATGCTGCGTCTTTTTAGCAATTTGGAAACGGAAAAAAGTAAGCTGCTTCAAATTGTCTTGTTTGGACAGCCTGAACTGGATGACAACCTGGCAAACCCTAAAGTAAGACAAATACGCCAGCGAATAAGTTTTTCCTACACTTTACGCACAATGACGTCAGCCGAAGTCGATTACTACATTGGTCACCGGTTGACGACAGCAGGTGGTGACGAGCAGTTGATATCTAGAGGACTGCGCGCATTTATAGCGTTGGTTACCAAGGGCACGCCTCGCTTGGTTAACATAGTTTGTCATAAGATTCTTTTGCGCGCATATGGTCAGGGCAAGGCGTCGGCGACCTGGTCACATACCCTAAGCGCCGTTTTCGATACACATGACTGTAAACGCAGACTTGTCCCAAGGCAGAGTCTTGTTATTTTGTCGCTTGCTGTGGTGGCAGTTGCAAGTGTACTACATGTATACGGCGCAGGTGGCATATGAGTATTTTGAATGACACCTTAAAGTCACTGGATGAACGCAATAAAAGTGAAGACTTTGGTTTGCCGCCAACCGTTGAAGTCAGTCAACGTCCAGTTTGGCCAAAAGCGCTCATGATCATCGCCGTTTTGGTGTTTGTAGTATGGTTAGTAATTACACTTTTATCTGGTACTTCCCATCGCGAAAAAAATGAAGATGAATTAAGCACAACGGCCGTTTCAAGTGCCCCGAGCGTTAACAACCCGCCTGCTGAAAGTACAATATCAGAGCGCGTTGCCGATAGCACAGCAGATATAAATGCGCCGTCACAAGGAATGCAATCGACCCCGTTATCTGAAAGTGATATGGCGCTACAAAACCGTGCGTCAGATGTGGCTGAGTTGGTTTTCAATACCGTTGATGAGTCATTAGAAGATGATGAAGCTCAATACAGAAAAAGGGTTACAACTACGGTATCAGCAACCAGCACAGCTGATGATGTGAATGCGTCAAGCGTCAATAACAGCGCAAACGCCAGTAGCCCTCAATCAGAACTGTCTGCGGTTAGCAAAACACAACCCTCAAGCTCGAAGGCCGTAGAGCCTAAACCCACAAATATCATAACCAGAGAGCCTGTAGTTGAGGTAGCACCTAAGTCACCTGAACAACAAAGTGCAGTGCATTTAGAAGCAGGACTTAAAGCGTATAACTTTGGCATTTTTGATGAGGCTCAAAAAAGCTTCACGCTAGCACTGGCAACCTTTCCGCAAAATGAGGAGGCGCGCAAGCAGCTGGCTGCACTTTATTTTGGACAAAACAATAATTTACAGGCACTGCAGGTACTTTCAGAGGGCATTGTGATCTCGCCTAGCGAATTAATTTGGCGAGAGCTAATGGCCAAAATTCTGGTGCAGGAAAGCCGCTTCGAAGAAGTATTGAATTTGATGCCTGATAGCTTGGATGCTAAAGCGTTAGCCGAAGGCCGTGCCGACTATCTAATTTTAAAGGGCACCTCTGCTCAAACCATCAATAAGTCAGATCAAGCGATATCAGCATTCAGCGCTATGACATCGCTACAGCCTAATAATGCGAAATGGTGGTTGGCACTAGGGGTGAATTATGACGCATTGGCAGATGAGAGCCTGGCGATATCATCTTATTCCAGGGCACTCGCCATTGGCGGGCTTTCCTCTGCATCTGCACAATATGCAAACTCGCGTCTAACTGATTTACAGGAGCAGCCTTAATGCGACCTCGATTAAAGATGCGCCTTGGCGACTTACTCGTTCACGAAAACATTATCTCCAGTGAGCAGCTTGACAATGCGCTTGCGGCGCAGCGAACGTCAGGGCGCAAACTGGGGGATACACTTATCGATTTGGGCTTTATCGGCGAACCCCAGCTTCTTCGCTTCTTGGCACAGCAGCTAAATATTCCTTTCTTGGATATAACACAGCGCCGTATAGACCCAGAGCAAGCTCAGCTTATCCCAGAGACTTACGCACGTCGCTATCGTGCCTTGGTGTTAGAAGCGGACGACGATGAAGTGCTGCTGGGCATGAGCGACCCAACGGACTTGGGAGGCTTAGACCAACTCGGCCCGTTAGTCGCTCCTCGAACCGTTGAGCTGGCTATCGTGCAAGAGAACCAAATGCTAGAGGCATTTGATTCTGTTTACCGCCGTACCCAGGACATTGCGTCATTTGCTGAAAAACTAGGTGAAGAGTATGCAGACGAGGCTGATTTTGAGTTGTCAGCACTTGATGACACCACCTCGGATGCCACGGTCGTTAAGCTACTTCACTCCATATTTGAAGATGCCGTTCAAGTTAGGGCATCAGATATTCACATCGAGCCCGATGAAAAAATCCTGCGCATTCGTCAACGTGTCGACGGCGTTTTGCAAGAAAACACGCTCAACCAAGTGAAAATAGCCTCGGCGCTGGTACTACGACTCAAACTCATGTCTGGCTTGGATATATCTGAAAAGCGTATTCCACAAGACGGGCGATTTAATATTAAAGTAAAAGGACACACCTTAGATGTGCGTGTGTCGACCATGCCAGTGGCCAAAGGAGAAGCGGTAGTTATGCGTTTATTAGACCAGTCTGCTGGCCTACTAACGCTAGACCAAACCGGTATGCCCGATGCTATGGCAGAGAAATTTAGAGCTGCCATTAATCGTCCCCACGGTATGATCCTAGTAACGGGGCCTACGGGTTCCGGTAAAACTACGACTCTGTATGGGGCACTTAGCGAACTCAATAAGCCTGACCTTAAAATCATAACGGCTGAAGACCCCATTGAATACCGTCTACCGCGAATCAACCAAGTTCAGGTTAATGCCAAAATTGGGCTGGACTTTGCCGCCATTCTTCGCACTACGTTACGTCAAGACCCTGACATTATAATGGTGGGGGAAATGCGTGACCAAGAAACCGTAGAGATTGGTCTTCGAGGTGCATTAACCGGCCACTTGGTATTAAGTACGCTGCACACCAACGACTCAGTAACCAGCGCTATTCGCCTTATCGATATGGGCGCGGCGCCGTATTTGGTTGCTACTTCATTACGAGGAGTGCTTGCACAGCGTCTGGTTCGTAGGGTGTGTGAGAACTGTAAAGAAGAAAAGCCTGCAACCGCCCAAGAACAAGCGTGGGCTGGCTTCTTGAAACCTGAATTAGCCACTGCCACCTTCTACAAAGGACGCGGGTGCAACAGCTGTAATCACACAGGATACAAAGGCCGGATAGGTGTTTTTGAATTTCTGGAAATGAACGAGGACATGATGGAGGCCTTGCGTGAAGACGACACGCAGGGCTTCGTAGATGCGACTAAGGCGAATAAAGACTTTGTTCCTTTATCTCACATGGCGCTGGACTACGCAGCTCAGGGCAAAACTTCTTTAGATGAAGTGTTCAAAGTCGCTGAATTTGTTCCTGAAGTGGTGAATCACTAATGCCACAGTTCAAGTACGCAGGTAAGTCAACGCAAGGCGGGCCTCAAAGAGGAGTTATAGAAGCCGCGTCAGCGCAAGCCGCAGCACAAGCCTTGCTGTCACAAAACATTGTGCCTCTTACCATTGTTGAATCAAAAAAACGCAGTGCAGAAAATGAAGGAGACGGCTTCGATATCACGCGTTTATTTCAACAAAAGGTGGGACTGGATGAAATGATCATTTTCTCCCGCCAAATGTACTCATTGCTAAAGGCCGGTATTCCCATTATTCGCGCCATTAAAGGCCTAAGCGAAAATGCATCGCATAAACGTTTTCAAGAGATTTTGAAAGATATTGCAGACCAGTTAGAGCAGGGACGAAGTCTGTCTTCTTCCATGGCTAAATATGAAAAGGTGTTTACGAGACTTACCATATCCGTGGTGGTGGTAGGTGAAAATACCGGTAAATTAGACGATGTATTCCTACAGCTTGCCCTCTATTTCGAACGCGAGCAAGAAACCCGCAAGCGCATCAAATCGGCGCTGCGCTATCCCACTTTTGTGTTAATTGCGCTAGCAATTGCCATGTTCATTTTGAATCTATTTGTTGTGCCAGTGTTCACCCAAATGTTTGAGCGCTTTGACACTGAACTTCCAATTATGACCCGCGTGTTAATTGGTACTTCCAATTTCTTTGTGAACTATTGGTGGCTGCTAATTATTGTGATTGTGGGAGGGATTTTCGCTGTTAAACAATACGTTAATTCGACTAATGGACGACTCAAATGGGACAAATTTAAACTAAAGTTGCCTGTCGTGGGCAGCATTATTGAGCGATCATTACTTTCAAGATATAGCCGAAGTTTTTCAATGATCTTACGTGCAGGCGTGCCGTTAACCGCAGGGCTTTCACTTACTGCCGACGCCGTAGACAACGCGCACATGCAAAAGCGCATTAAAGAAATGCGGCAAGGGATCGAAAAAGGCGAAAGTTTGCTTAGAGTTTCGAAAAATAGCGAACTGTTTTCTACACTTGTACTACAGATGATTGCAGTAGGTGAGGAGACGGGGCGACTAGAACCGTTGTTAGAAGAAAGTGCTGACTATTACGAACGTGAAGTCGACTTCGACTTGAAAAGTTTAACGGCCAAAATCGAACCTATTTTGATTGGTTTTGTTGCGGTAATGGTATTGATCCTGGCGCTTGGCATATTTACGCCAATGTGGAACATGATGTCGGCGGTGAAAGGCGGCTGATAAAGCGCTTTATAACTGGGGAAAAGCGTGGCAAGCACCAAAACGGGGTTACTTAATTTTGTTGTTATAGGCGTATTGCTTGCTGTTATTGGGACAACATACGTGTTTTACGCGACACCAATTATTGATGAAGCGGAAAAGGTTAACAAAGAGAACGCGGTTGCACAGTTTCAGCGAGTGGTGATGTTAGCCAGGGCACAATGGATAAAGACTAAGCAAGATACTGTGCTTATTTACGAAACTGAGTTTGACGCTGGTGGCAAAGTTAAACAGCACAAAGATGTGGCGGCAGAGCTATACATTAATGAAAAAGGCTGGCCCGAAGGACTTGAAAAAGTACAGGGGAATGCGTGCGAATACATGCTGACACTTGCAACCTTAAGAGAAGGTGAAGCGCTGTCAACAGTGACCGTAAGCGACCAGTATGCAAACGGTTACTTACAATGTGCATTCTTTTGGGGAAAAGAGATTTGGTTTGAATATAACGCTGGTAGCGGCGTTGTCAGGCTAAGAAATAGTTGATTAAACGGCGGCACAATTCGCCTTATCGTCATCAAGGAGATGTTATGAACACCAAACAACAAGGCTTTACGCTAATCGAGCTGATAATTGTTGTAATCATTCTAGGGTTGCTTGCGGCCACAGCATTACCACGCTTTATAGATGTTACTGATGAAGCTCGGGAAGCAAGTGTTGAAGGTGTCGCTGGTGGTTTTGCCGCAGCGGTAGGTCTTGTAAGAGCGCAGTGGGAAGTTGAAGGCCGTCCGAGCGGAAATAATGGAAATGGGAACGGCACTGTAGTCACTTACGATCAAACGCAAGTAGGGGTAGACGGCACCATTGGTTACCCAACGGGAAGCTCTACAGGCAACACACTTATTTCTACCGTTAACGACACTGAATGCAAAAACGTATTTGACCTAATTCTTCAGTCAGCACCAACAAACACAACGTCGACGAACGACACCGTTGTTGCTGATTTCAGATATGCCGTTCGTGAGGACGACTCAGGTGCAAATACACTTTGTGTTTACTACTTAGTTGAATCTATGGGCTTACCTAATAGCTCAGCACCGGCAGATGGGACGCCAGACGGTACAACGTACGACGGTTTCACTTACAACCCAGCCACCGGCCAGGTTACTGTTTTTTAATTAATACCTAGGAAGTTAAATTATGCAAAAAGTATCAACACAACAGGGTTTTACCCTAATCGAGTTAATCATTGTTATTGTACTGCTGGGTATTCTAGCGGTAACCGCAGCACCTAAGTTTTTGAACCTTCAAGATGATGCGCGTGATTCTGTATTGGAAGGTATCGCTGGCTCTTTAGAATCCGCTTCATCGGTTATATATGGCAAAGCGCTAATTGCAGATCAAGCCGGTGCAACTGGGGGGATAGACCTTAACGCAGATGGTACGGATGATGTGACAACTGTTAATGGATACCCAGATGGTGATGATGCTGATAATTTTACACAGCTTTTAGATCTACCCGATGAGTACTTAGTTTCTACCGACGGTAGCACGACCGCATTTATTTACTATACAGGGTATGGCGACTATTCTGATGTAAATAATGCGCCTGATACTGCTGGCGACAAATGTTCGGTGCAATATGTAAATGCGGGCACGGGTGAACGCCCTACTATCACAGTCAACAGCTGCGTCGAATAATGTGAAAAAAACCGGTTTTACATTAGTAGAACTTATTATAACCATTTTGGTTATTGGGGTGCTGGCGGTAACCGCCGCACCTCGCTTTCTTGGTAACGATACGGAAGAAGCTATCGCCCTTCGCGATCGCACACTTCAAGTCGTTCGTAACATGCAGTTTCGTGCTATGCAAAATGTGCAAAACACTAGCTG
>NZ_JACSOE010000049.1:0-34710 GCF_014349115.1 Alteromonas sp. BZK5
AATGAAGCTAGGAAGCTTGCCAGACCTTCCCGAAGGGCGAGTTTAAAATGTCCGTACTCTTTGTTGTGTCACCTTGATGTAGAACCACTATACCTGCGGCAACACGCCGCGATTACGAACATTTTAACTCTCGCTGAGTGGGTAATTATCTATGCGGACTGGTATAAGATATTATTTTTGTGCGCGAGACACGTATTCGCCAGAGCGCGTATCTACACGGATAACTTCGCCTGTTTGAACGAATAGAGGAACGCGAACAACTGCACCCGTGCTAAGCGTTGCTGGCTTACCGCCAGTACCTGCTGTATCACCTTTAAGACCAGGATCAGTTTCAGTGATTTCAAGCTCAACGAAGTTTGGTGGCGTTACTGTGATAGGTGAACCGTTCCACAGTGTAATGGTGCAAACGTCGTTTTCTACCAGCCACTTTTTATTCTCACCCACTGCTTTTTCGTCTGCAGCGATTTGTTCGAATGTATCGTTGTTCATAAAGTGGTAGAATTCGCCGTCGGTGTACAAGTAGGCAAGCTCCGTATCCATTACGTCAGCGCCTTCTACTGATTCACCTGAGCGGAAAGTTTTTTCTAAAACTTTACCTGAAATAAGCTTGCGGATTTTTACACGGTTAAACGCTTGGCCCTTACCCGGCTTTACGTATTCGTTTTCTAGAATGTTGCAAGGTTCGCCGTCCAGCATGATTTTCAGGCCGCCTTTGAACTCGTTAGTGCTGTAATTAGCCATAATTCCTCTGTCTAAACATAAGGTACAAAAAGTTTCGTGGAACAAATAATACCTAAAAAACCGATTTCTGTAGAGCATAACTGGCAAAAAGAATTAGCAAGTAGCTTTACTGATCCTGCAAAGCTATTGCAACACTTAGGTTTAGACCAAGAAAAATACGCACAACACATCAAAGCACGTCGTCTTTTTCCTATGCGTGTTCCACGACACTTTGTGGATCTTATGGAAAAAGAAAATCCCAACGACCCGCTGTTTTTGCAGGTCATGCCGCTCAGCGATGAATTCCTAACATCACCCGGTTATAGCAAAGATCCGTTAGACGAGCACGACACCGCAGGCAAAGGCATACTGCACAAATACGATTCTCGCGTGTTGTTAATGGTTCGCACCGGCTGTGCAGTAAACTGCCGTTACTGTTTTCGTCGCCATTTTCCTTACGCCGACAATGCGGTAAGTAAGCACCAATGGCTTGATGTGCTTGAATATCTTCGCAGTAATAACAAAATTAATGAGGTGATTTTTTCAGGTGGCGACCCACTGATGGCGAAAGATGATCATTTGTCGTGGTTAGCCAACGAAATTGCCGCTATTCCCCATATAAAGCGCCTACGTATTCATAGCCGTCTGCCGGTAGTGCTACCAGAACGAATTAGCCATGACTTTGTTGAATGGTTTACGGCCTTGCCGCTTCAGAAAGTATTGGTGCTGCATGCAAACCACGCGAATGAGATGTCAGAAACGCTAAAATCCCGATTAAACACATTACGAGAGAGAGGTGTGATCCTGCTCAATCAGTCGGTATTGCTAAAAGGCGTAAACGATTCCGGCGATGCCATAAGTGACTTAAGTGAAACGCTGTTTGAGGCTGGTGTACTGCCCTATTACTTGCACGTATTAGATAAAGTGCAGGGTGCAAGTCATTTTTATGTCAGCGACGATGAAGGTCGTCGAATCATGAAAGAAGTGATAAAGCGCCTGCCGGGCTTCTTGGTGCCAAAACTGGTGAGAGAAATTGGCGGTCAACCCGGCAAAACGCCTATCGACTTACATTTGCATCCGTAACTTACGCGTAGGTATCAATGTTGGCGCCTAACGCGGGGTTTGAAGATGACGTTTTTGGTACGTCAGCGGCTGATTCCAGCAGCTGAAGCGACGCTTTTCCCTCTTGCTCTTGCTGGCTTTTTGCCAACTTAAGAGAGGCCAACTCAAGTGACGCACCGGACGTTCCAGAGGCACTAGCACCTTGTAGATCCATACCATTTTCCTTTGTTGCTTGTAGCAAAGTAAAAAAATGGGCAGAATTGCCCACCCTTACGATGTGTTGAGTGTTACGTAATCAGCAAATTCGTTAGTGAACCGCAAGCTTTGTAATTTACAACATCGTTAAGTTATCGGCCTTGAAAGGCGAAACTTTAACCATTATTTACCGTAATACATTTGGCGTGGCAAAAAATAATTGCGACGCAACTCATATAAACTTAGGTGTGCAGGTAGTACGCACTCCTAATCACATTAGAAATAAAGGCGTGACTATGCAACAGAGCCAAGAGATGCAAGCTGTCCATCAACAACTTCAAGAAACACTTCAAACGCTACACCGCAAAGCCGTTGATGCCGACCAAATACTGGATAGTTTACAGCGCGATCAAAAAGGTAAGTTTGCAGCAGTATTCGCTGACGACAGTGGGTTTAGCACATCAGCAAAACGCTTTGGCCCCTATGTACAAGAGATAGCGAACGACTGGCAGTCGCTAAAGGAACTGGATGATGATGACGCTAAGCAGGCACTTGCGCCTTTGGTTAAAAAAATAGAGTTGGCGCTGGTGACCATTGCGCAATTTCAGCAGTCTCTATCCCAAAAGTAGTGTAGAACTGCAAATGAATAAAACAAAGCCCGCTTTCATAGCGGGCTTTTTATAGGTTGGCTTCTTACTTACGGCGAACTCTCACGCGCCTTACCGCTTATTTTTGATAAAGCGGTAGCAAGGCAATTCTCCGCTTAATTTCCTGCACTTCTTTCAAATAGGCTTCACTGTCCACCCGCTGATACTGCTCGGTAAATACTTGCTTACTTAAGCCTTCGGGCAGCCCTTCAATAGGCGGGATGATTTCAAGTTCACTTTGAATGCGCGCAATCGCGTTTTGCACTTCCATCGCAGTATTTGGATGGGTAGCAACCTTTGCAAACTCAGTACCCGACATGTCTGCCGCTAAGTCTACAAAGCTATAGCCCGAACCACCGTTGCCCCGGTCCATTAGCTCTTTAAACTCACCAATTGCTAGGGACATACCTTGTTCTGCCATTAACTCTAATGCAGCAGAAATAATAAAGTGACGAGCCAAATCGTTGCGCTTGTGCAGCACAGCACCTCTGCGAGGCTTTAACGCTTTTTCGGAATCTGGCTGTATGTCGCCCACTAGAGTCCCAACACGATGATGCCCAACGTAAACCGCTAAAGCAAGGATTACCGCATTATTATGCAGTACTGCATCTTGAGGGGTTTGGCTTTGCTCTCTCGCCCGTGCCATCCCCTCGCGCAAGTATTCAATAAGGGATACCGGTTTACTTGATAAGGCTATTTCTCTACCAGACAAATAACGTAAATAGTATGCGGATAACTGCTGAAGCTCGGTCTGTTCACTTACCGACATATTCGAAGCCACCACGTTTAACTCGCTTAGCAGCTCATCTAAACGCCCAACATCTAAAGTAAGCTCCCCGCGCCCCATGGTCACACGTTCTACCCGCGATAACGCAATGGTGGCTATTTCTGATTGCGTATAAGAGTTCACCGTACGCTCTAAAAACCCAAGTAAAAAACGACCCGGAATGGTTAAGTCGCCAACTTGGACTTGCTCTATACGCAAGCTATCTCCAGGCAGTACTAGTGCTGACGCATTTACATAATACCCCGTATTGTTGATAGCGTAAGTGACGTTAATGGTTCCCGCCAACGGCGTGATATTCACTACGCCCTTAAAGTCAGGTAATGCACGCTGTAACACACCCACTAAGCTTTCGACTTGGGTTTCGGTGAGCGTAACTTGATGCCCCTCTTCTCGGCGGGAAAACGCCTGTTGCAGCTGACCGAGGAGTTCATTAACGCTATCAGCACCATCTAGCTGTGTGGGCGCTGTCGATGCGACTAATGGCGTTTTTTGCACAGCCATAACCGTAATCGTAGCAACGCTTACTACAAGCAGAACAACAATGATGGCAAGAGTAATCAAAAGCCATTTTACGCTACGCAAAATCATGAGAAATCAGCTGTACCTGTCATAACAATGAATAAAAAATGAGTTAGCGCCTCTGGCGTTCTTTGCTGTAAAACAAAGAAAGTTACGCCCTAACGTGCTGGTTATACTACGTTATCTATTTTCGCGCCACCAGTGACAAGTGGCACGACAAGTCGGCAATTAACCACCACCGCATTCGCTAAAAAACGAGTTCGCAGTCCACCCAGTCTTTCAAGCTTGTATACCGCACTGTGGCACCAGACAAGTCATGATGTCTCGACAAATCCGTGGGTATCACAACGCAGGCTAGGTTTGCAGCAAGTGCCGCTGTCATGCCGGTTTGCGTGTCTTCAATTGCCACACATTCACCGGGTATTTTTCCTAGCTTGTCCATTGCAAGCGCGTAACAATCAGGTGCTGGTTTGCTGTTTTCGACATCTTCCACGGCAACCACGCAAGAAATATAAGCACTTAAACCATACTGAGATAAGGTTTTTTCCACCGACTTTTTACTTCCCCCAGTCACAATGCCAATGGTGTAACCTTTGTTTGCACAATGTTCAATGGTTTCTTTAGCAAACGGCATTAAGGGAAAAGCTTGCTTATCTAAGTAGTCGCTAATACTTTTGTGTTTTTGCTCTGCTAGCACATGCGGCGCTACATCAATATTAAAATGTTCAACGAGATCGACAGCATTTTGCTTTACTGGAATACCCGCCATCACTTCACAATAAAAATCCTCGCTTAATTCAACATCGTACCCCAGCAAAATGTCTTTCCACAGGTCAAAATGTACGGATTCTGAGTCAATAAGGGTACCGTCGTGATCAAATAATAGCGTTGTGGTTTTATCGCTTACTGCTAACTGGCGTGTTGATGAAGAAACTGAATGCAATGCCAAAATAAACCTCCTTGCTAATTTAAAGTTAAAGTTGAGAAAATATATTGGGTGTCATCGATACCGCAAAAACGATAACACCTCTAGACCCTGGTGCAGGCTTTGTTGATGGTGATTGTTTTCATGCCATATGTCAGAACATATGCAAGAACAGTATGCCAGAACGGTGCCAGTCCTGTGATACACTGAGTCTTTCACGAATTAGAACATTTCCAACGTGGAGCAAATTGGGTGCTTTACCACATACTAGGTTTTGCCAGTGCTGCGCTATTTTTACTGACATGGTTAGGATTATGGTCACAAATTAAGGCCATGACGCGCTATCAACTGCACGTTGCAAGCAATAATGATGATGCCAACCACAGTCTGTCACTTAACCAGTTTGGCTCCAGCTATTTTGCTTTCTTCTCTATTTTCCTCTTCGGTATTTCAGTCGAGCCATTCAACCATTACTTGGTGTGGACACGATTTGGTGCGCTCATACTTACGCTCATTATCATTTGGAAAATATGGCAACACAGGCGCACTACAATTTCAGGTTACGTTGCCGCTGTTGCTCTGCTAGCTCTCATTGGTGGCACACTTTCCATTGCTTTTCGCCCTTTCCCAACGCTTGCACAGCTTGGCGCAAATACCTTAATGCTGGTCGTTACCGTTATCTTATTTCAAGGTTCACTGCACCAGTGGTTTGTACTGCAGCGCAGACAAAAAGTGGGGTCGCTGTCATTTGCGCTGTTTCGCAATATATTGATAAAAGACGTTAGCACTTTATTGTTTGGCCTAACAATGCCATTAAGCCAAAGCTGGCCGCTACTTATCCTAAACGGCACCAGCGTAATTATGCGTGGCAGTATTTTATTGCAGATGCACAAACTAAAACGCCGAGAAATTTCCGTATCAGGATAGTATCTCGGCGTTTTCGATTTGCTTCATGTAGCGTTAAGGTTGCTTGTCTAGCGGTCACTTGTTTGAACAGCGTTATCGATACAAGCTTCTATAAATAAGCACAAAAGCGGCGCGTTTCTGCAATCTACAACGCCACTTCGGCCATATTACCTTTGCTTTCAAGCCATGTTTTACGGTCGCCAGAACGCTTCTTAGCAAGTAGCATGTCCATCAACTCCATCATTTCTTCCGCGTCTTCAATGGTCAGCTGAACAAGGCGACGGGTGTTCGGGTCCATGGTTGTTTCGCGAAGCTGTAGCGGGTTCATTTCACCCAAGCCTTTAAAGCGCTGTACGTTGACTTTACCGCGTTTCTTTTCCGCTTCAATTCGGTCAAGAATGCCCTGCTTCTCGCCTTCATCTAGCGCGTAATACACCTCTTTGCCTACATCTATTCTAAATAGCGGCGGCATAGCGACATACACATGACCTTGTTCAACCAAGGTTCTGAAATGACGTACAAAGAGCGCACATAGCAACGTTGCAATGTGTAGCCCATCGGAGTCAGCATCGGCAAGAATACATATTTTACCGTAGCGCAAACCAGACAGGTCCGTCGAGTCTGGGTCGATACCCAGCGCAACTGAAATATCGTGAATTTCCTGTGATGCCAATACCTGAGAAGAGTCAACTTCCCAGCTATTTAAGATTTTACCGCGCAGCGGCATAATTGCCTGAAACTCTCGGTCTCGCGCTTGCTTGGCCGAGCCCCCCGCCGAGTCACCCTCTACTAAAAACAGTTCAGAGTAAGAAATATCTTGCGATGAGCAGTCGGTCAGTTTGCCTGGAAGTGCAGGCCCTTGAGTGACCTTTTTACGCGCAACCTTTTTGGTTTGACGCAGACGGCGCTGTGCATTGTTGATACACATTTCAGCAAGGGCCTCGGCAATTTCCGTATGCTGATTTAACCAAAGGCTGAATGCGTCTTTCACCACGCCTGATACAAACGCGCTGGCCTGACGTGAAGACAAGCGTTCTTTAGTTTGACCAGCAAACTGCGGGTCCTGCATCTTAGTCGACAGGATATAGGCACAACGGTCCCAAATGTCATCTGGCGATAACTTAACCCCACGAGGCATTAAGTTTCTAAATTCGCAAAATTCGCGCATGGACTCTAGTAAGCCTTGGCGCAACCCGTTAACGTGTGTACCGCCTTGCGCTGTAGGAATAAGGTTAACGTAGCTTTCCGTTACTAAATCACCACCTTCAGGCAACCACATTACAGCCCAATCGGCGGCTTCTGTGTTGCCACTAAATGTACCTACAAATGGCGTGTCAGACGGCAAGGTTTCAAACTCTTCTACCGCTTGGTAGAGGTAGTCTTTAAGACCGTCTTCGTAATACCACTCTTGGCTTTCTTTGGTGATCTTGTTGTCGAAACGAATGCGCAGACCCGGGCTTAATACCGCTTTAGCGCGCAAGTTGTGCACAAGTCGACTGGCTGAGAATTTAGCCGAATCGAAATATTGCGGGTCAGGCCAGAAGTGAACACGGGTTCCTGTATTGCGCTTACCGCAGGTATCAATAACTTGTAAGTCTTCGACTTTGTCGCCGTTTTCAAAGGCAATTTGGTATACGTTACTGTCTCGTCGAATAGTTACTTCTACGCGGGTTGAAAGCGCGTTAACTACCGAGATCCCCACCCCGTGAAGACCACCAGAGAAGGCATAGTTTTTATTTGAAAATTTACCACCCGCGTGAAGCTTACATAGAATAAGCTCTACGCCTGATATCCCTTCTTCAGGGTGGATATCTACCGGCATACCACGACCATCGTCGATAACTTCTAACGATTGGTCTTCATGCAAAATTACTTTGATGTTAGAGGCGTGCCCAGCAAGCGCTTCATCCACACTGTTATCGATGACTTCCTGACCCAAGTGATTTGGGCGGGTAGTGTCGGTATACATACCAGGGCGGCGTTTTACGGGGTCAAGGCCGTTTAAAACCTCGATAGCATCTGAATTGTATTGATTTGACATAGTTATGGTTGTTATTTAAGCCAGCGACAAAGAAAGAGGTACGCGGCGCTTAAGCAAAGCGCCGCACAGCATAGGTTTGATGTTAGCAGGGCGAGTACAGACTGGCAATGCGCTTATTTCAGCAAAAACTCGGCAATAGCAGGCAAGTGATTTTCGTAACCTACAAAGCTGTGATCGCCGCCTTCTTCAATAACTAGATGACTTTGTGCGTACTTTTCAGCCGCTAAGCGGTAATCCAGTGTTTCATCCTCGGTCTGAAGTAGCACTTTGTAATTGCCTGGCGTTTTAATTGAGGCAGCTTCTAATGCTTGGATTACCCCCATATCGCTTTCTACTATTTCAAACTTTTCTTTGCTGTAAGGGTTTTCGTGGGCACCGATAAACCCTTGCAATAGCTCGTAAGGGCGAACAGCGGGATTGATTAACACGGCTTTGCCACCAAACTTTTCAAGCAAAAACGTAGAGAGATACCCCCCCATCGAACTGCCAATAAGTTTCAGCCCGTTTTCAAGCAGTGCCGGTGTGTTCTCAATAAGTGAAATTAGCTGATCTTCCACTTTGCTAGGAAAATTAGACAGCTCAGGAATGTGTAAGGTAACGTTTGAATGATGCTGCTCAAAATACGCTTTAGTGGCTTGCGCCTTAATGGATTTTGGCGAACTTAAAAAGCCGTGGAGATATAAAATGTGCTGCATATTTTTCTCTATTTTGTGTTATCTGTTCTGTGTCTTTTTCTTTCTTGTTTCTTTGTCTACGCTAAACTCGAAACAAGTATGAAACGGATTTTAAGGCCACACGCTCCTTTTACACCCTCTATAGCAAAACTCAACTGAGCTTCACCCTAACAACGGAAACATCCACCGAGCCGTCATCCATTAAATTCATCACCTGGTACCCCGGCGCTTCATTGCTAACACCAAACTCGGGCCGCATTTCCCACTGCCAACACGTAGAAGGGCTGCCGTAAGAAGGCGTATTGTGCTTTCCTATCTGCTGGCGCAACGGCGAATGTACGTGTCCGTGTAGGAAGGCTTTTATCTGCGGATATTCATCTGTAAGCGATACTAACCGCTGAGCATCAACCAAAGAGTGCTTATCCATCCAACTGTTCGAAGGCAATATGTGATGATGAAGCGCAACAAGATGATGAAGCGCAACAAGATGATTTGTCTGCGGCGACGTAGTTAACGATTGCTCTAGCGCCTGTATATCGCTTTCTTTTACTTCCCCCGCTGCCGTATGCATATTACTTGTAGCGCGGGTATCCATGCCGTGTAATTGCCAATTGCACAAGCTTAACGAGTCATTGCTTTGTAGGTGCCGACAGCCAACGTACTTTTCGAAGTACGGATTATTGTCGTGATTACCCGCCAGCACAAACCATTCTATACCTGCTGGCTCAATATGTTGCTCCATCAATGCAATAAAATGCTGATAGCTCTCAGGGGAATTATCGCCGCTAATATCCCCAGTAACCAGCACGACTAATTGGTGCTTTGCTCTCTGCTGGGGCTCGCTGGCAACTTCTTGAACAATGTAATTTTGGATATCAGAAAGCACGCGTGCTAGTGAATCATAGGGCGCGATGCCCGCATATCCCGTCTTATCTTTGTCTTTTAGTAAGTGGCAATCACTTAGCTGAATGAGTGTTATCACGCTTCAGAAGTAACGTTTGAGGAATGTTGCAAACAGAAGTTTAGCCATTCAGCTAAAAAGATATTCACCATGTGCTTTTCGTTACGCTGGCGCATTTTTAAATTCGGATACTCGTACGACGGTTCAAGCGCTCCCGTATTTTGGCTATTAATAACCTCTGCCATACGCGCATCGTGATATAAGCGCACCGTCATGCTGGGCGTTAAATATGAGGGCATATCTTTAGTGGTTTGCTTAATGCTTAACGTACTGGTGTAGCGAGCAGACTCTACAATACATATTTCATAAGACAGGCCGACACCAACCGAAAATTCATAGCTCAAATCTTCCGTATCGCAATCAGGCAGAATTCTCAAAACATGAGAATAGTTCAGTTCGCAAAGCGCCTGCATTGACGGAAGATGAGGTACGTATTTTCGTTGATTGCGTTGTGTCACGATGTCTGCCACTGCTCCAGAAGTTGTGTTTTGTGCATAAAGAACCATTGTAGCGCAATTACCGCTGCGGCGTTGTCAATATGGCCATTTTCCAACCATTCAAGGGCGGTATTTTCTTTTATTCGGTGTACTTTAATGTCTTCAGACTCGCTTTCTAGGCCGTGAATGCCTTGCGCTTGGCTAGCATCAGTCTTTGCTATAAAAATGTGTAATCTTTCGGTCGTGCCGCCCGGGCTCGATAAATAACTCAGCGCTTTGGTTAATTTATCTAGGGTAATACCTGCCTCTTCCATCGACTCTCTATGGCATACGGACTCCGGTGTTTCTCCTTGGTCGATCATGCCCGCGATAATTTCTATTAACCAAGGGCTTGAAGATGTGGCTAATGCCCCAATTCTAACTTGCTCAATGAGCACAAACTCTTGGAGTTCAGGATCGTAGGGTAAGACCCCCACCGCATGACCACGTTCAAATATTTCTCGCGTGACCGTATCGCTCCATTCTCCATTAAAACACTTGTGCTTAAATTGATACTGATTCATGGTAAAGAAACCACGATACACTGGCTTAATGTCGGTGATTTCGACGTCATTTGAGGTAAATGAAAGGAATTCCTTGCTCATTTGCTGACACTTATGGTTCAAATAGATTTATCATACATAGTACATTTACACACCAACCATGTATACGCATGAAAAATGCGATACGGCGTGTGAGCGAATAACAGAAAACTCATATTACAAGTCGTCTATTACTATAATAATTGCGTGGGTAGATCACATATTCTGTTACAGTTAATCGAATACTGTTACGAGTTTGGACTTTCGGTTTGTGGTTGAATTTTCATACACTTGGTTTTAATAAGTCGTCTCAACGAATAAACGACGACGCAACTTGAACACAACAGGAAGACGTAAGCATGAAACGAACACTTCTGTCGCTAGTTATCGGTGTTTCGATGACAACTGGTGCACTAGCCGATGACCTAATGCAGGTATATCAACAAGCACTGGCGAACGATCCATTGGTAAACCAGGCGAAAGCGCAACGTGATGCTGCGTTCGAAGGAATCAGTCTTAGCCGCGCAAGCCTACTACCCCAAATTTCTGGCTCAGTGGGTTATACGCACTCGGAGTCTGAACGTTTTCAGCAACTTGGGCCAGATACAATCTTTACAACTGATACCACTGTCGACACTATTGATTACGGAATTTCCTTATCAATGTCTTTGTATGACCACGCGAACTGGTTGGGTTTAGACCGAGCAGAGAAAGTGGCAGAGCAAAGCGACGCACAACTTGCCGCTAGTATGCAAGACGTCATAGTGCGTACCGTTACAGCTTACTTTGACGTATTACGCGCCCGTGACAATGTGGAGTTCGTAGGGTCAGAGAAACGCGCTATTGAGCGACAGCTTGAACAAACACGCCAGCGCTTCGAAGTGGGTTTAACAGCCATTACTGACGTGCATGAAGCACAAGCAAATTACGACAGTACAGTAGCACAGGAAATACAGGCAAAAAATCAGCTTGAGTTTGCCCTTGAAGCACTTCGTGTAATTACCGGAAAATACCACGATCGTCTATTCGGCTTAAATACAGAAAACTTTTCTGCGACTATGCCGGTTCCAGCAACCGTTGACAGCTGGTTAGAAACCGCACAAGACAAAAACCTTGCATTATTAGTTGACCGTTTGGCCATGGACGTGGCAAAAGAGGACATCGCCATTGCACGTTCAGGCCACTTACCAACCTTGGCATTGTCGGGTCGATATGGCCGCTCGAAAGACGATGTTGAAGGTGAGTTTATTACTGATGATGGTCAAACCGCACCCATTGCTTACGACACACCGTACCTTGATAGTAAGTCAATAGGTGTAACGCTCAGCGTTCCAATCTATCAAGGCGGTAGCGTAAGCGCGCAAACGTCGCAAGCGAAGTACAACTACGTAGCGGCCAGCCAAGCTGCAGAGCAGACGTATCGTCAAACGGTACAGTCAGTTCGCAGCTCGTTTAATAACGTAAAAGCGTCTATCTCTACTATTCGCGCTCTTGAGCAGTCAGTGGTGTCTGCAGATAGCGCACTTAAGGCCACAGAAGCGGGCTTTGATGTCGGTACACGTACTATTGTTGACGTATTGGACAGCACCCGTAACTTGTTTGATGCACGTCGTAACCTTGCGGGCGCACGCTATGACTTTATTCAGTCAGTGGTTACGCTTAAGCAAGCGGCAGGTACATTGACAGGTGAAGATGTGGCTATGATCAACCGTGGTCTTAAGCCAGCAGAAACCAACACCAATGATTAGCATTGGATAGTTGAGCGTTTAGTACATGCTCAATAGTGAAAGAAAGGGTAGCCAGTGCTGCCCTTTTTTATGCCTGAGATAATATGACACCTGAAGAAATGCGATGCTGAGTCGCGAAAAAGGGCTATGTTAATGATGATTAAGTTGGCGATGTAGGTGTATATTTCTTAAGTGCGCTTAGCAGTTGGCGATATTCCATACGCAAGGCTTCTGCATTTTGCTTTGTGGGCGCGAAGTTAGACAAGCGTTCCGCTACACGATGCAATTTCTCTTGCAACAACCGTAATTCATCATCCATGATTATGCCCTTTATTTTTAAGCCTGTGTATTCGGCTTGATAAACGTTTAGGTAACGTGCGACGAGACAGGTTTAAAACGCCCGTTGTGCCCCTACATTTGTATGCAATAAGTGCGCGTACGCTGCACTTCTGATTATTTAGTATACAGCCAATGGCGCTTACCACAAGCCCTTTGGCTATTCGGTTTTTCTTTGAGTGATAAATAGAAATGCAAGCCTCTGAACTTCAAAATAAATTTGAACGCATACGAGCCAATAAATGGTTCGAAGCCTTTGTAATAAGCGTTATTGTTATTTCAGCGCTACTCGTAGGTGCCAAGACCTATGAACTGCCAGCTGGCATGTCGTCAGTAACACTATTTTTAGATTGGTTTATCAGTGCCTTCTTTCTAACAGAAATCACCATTCGTTTTTTGGCTGAAAAACGTAAGCGTTACTTTTTCAAAAGCTTCTGGAACTGGTTTGACACACTGATTGTGGTCATCAGCCTCATTCCTGCAGACGACACTGAGCTGGCACTTATCGCTCGTTTGGTGCGAGTATTCCGCGTCCTGCGTATGATCTCGATCATTCCCGAGCTTAGGATCCTGTTAGTTTCTTTGGTTAAAGCATTGCCTCAATTAGCTTACGTAATGCTGTTAATGTTTATTATCTTCTACATATATGCCGCTGTGGGCAGTACCTTATTTGAAACCATCAACCCTGTACTGTGGGGCGATATCACCATCTCAATGCTAACGCTCTTTAGAATTATGACGTTCGAAGATTGGACTGACGTAATGTACGAGACTCAGGAGGTTTATTCGTTAAGCTGGATTTTCTATCTTACCTTTATTTTCTTCACCGCCTTCGCGTTTTTAAACATGGTGATTGGTATCGTGGTGAATGTGATGGAAAGAGAAAACGAAAAAGCACGAGCAGAAAAAGAAGCCGCCTTACTTGAAGAGCAAATTGCCCAAGGGAACATAGAGCCAACCCTTCAAGATGTGATGCAAGAATTGCGAGAGCTGAAGGCACAGCTTGCCGCTAATAATCAAAATAGCACGGTAAACAAAACCAGCTAAGTGCGTTCTATCCGAATAGCGCAATTGAAAAAGGCCACAGTGATGTGGCCTTTTTAGTTTCTCAAAAATGGTGATGCCTAGATTTAGGCTAAAGCAAGATACGCCCGGGCGAGCCTAAAGCCCGTATTGCTGCTTAAGTGATTCCGCTCTTTGCTTGGCTGCCTCTGACTTAAACTCTCGGCTTGCCAGCTTGCGCGAGGCGAGCGCCTTTTTATCGAGTTCAAGTAATACACTCACATAATTTAAATATACGTCGTCGTTCGCAATAGGACGTGCAGCGACTTCCTCGTACAGTTTAAGCGCTGCGGCTTTATCACCTTTAGCAATGTAAATTTGCGCTAGCGTGTCCGCGGCGTCTGCGTTCTCACGCTGCAGTGATACGGCCTTTTTAGCGAGCTCTTCTGCTCGGGTAAGTTTTTTATCTTCCAGCGCCAAAAACGCCAGGTTATTTAATACGACAAAATTATCTGGCGTTTTAGCTAGCACCTGTTCATAAGTTTTAATGGCTGCTGCTCTGTCTTTGCCAATTTGACGCTCGGCTAACAGCATTGCACTTGGGATGTCGTTGCTGTGCATCTGAACGTGTTTTTCAAGAAACGTAAATGCCTGAGCTTTTTTACCCGACATCTCAAGCGCCGCTATCAACAACAAAGCGTTATCTGAGTTAGGCGTAGTGTCATAGGCGGCTTTGGCATGCTCTACAGCTTGCTCAGGCGCTTTATCGATAAGATGTAAGCGCGCTATTACGCCTCTAACGAAAGGCAGAGCCTTAACATCATCGGCCGTGCTATTAATAATTTCCCATGCAGGTTTAGCCTGCCCAAGTCGACTGTGAAAGTAAGCTTTCAATAAGGTTAACTGTGCATCTGGACGTTTAGCCAACACCTTATTGGTTAACGTCAGCCCCTGATCAAATTGCTTTTGAGAGTCGACAATCAACAACTTACCCAAGACCGCATTTTTATCTTGCGGGTAAAACGATAGCCAACGATCAAAAAACGCTGTCGCGTCTTCTACATTGTTGGTGGCAATAAGCGCTTGACCCTTTAAGTTCCAAAACGCTTGTGGCGACGCTTCATTACCTTCGACATCTGACAAAAGCGAAACCGTTTTATCAAGCTGACTGTTCAACGAGTACATTCTTGCAAGAAGAAGTCTTAAATTCAGATTTGTTTTATTGGCGTTGAACTGTGTTTGAGTATGCTTGATAACGTCCTTTGCGTTCCCGTTTTCCATTGCGAGGGCAAACCATAGCGCTAGCGCCTGTACATCGGCGGGGTTCTTATCAATAAAGGCGCGAACAAAGGAAATCGCGTTATCTTTTTTACCTTCAGCTACCAGTAATTTAGCGCGAGAGTAAAACACCTCATTCTTTGCACCTTCTAGCTCGCTGGCTTTATCTAGATATTGGGCGGCCTCTTGGTAGGCTCCCTCTGCCGTCGCAATATTCCCTAGGTAAATAAGCGGAGCTGCGGTTTCAGGTGACTTTTCATGCCACTCTTTCGCCGCGCTTTTTGCTTTTTCAAGCTGACTAGTAGCAATGTAGGCGCGAAGTAATGTGGCTTGTGACGTCACAGACTCTGGCGACTGCTCTACGGCTTGTTCAAGATTAACTAAGCCATCAATATCATTTAGTGATAACTGCAAAACACCTAAACGAGATAAATCTTCTGCTGTGGTACTCACCGCTTCAGACTTTGCCACCATTTGCTGTGCACCGACTACGTTCCCGTCTTTTAAAAGCTGATAACTTGCCTTAGAGAATAGTGCGGCATCAATACCTTGTTCGCCTTCTACCCTCGCTAATACTTCAAGCGCTTCATCATTTTCACCAAGCTGCAGCATGCTGTCTGCCAGCATACGAAGACCAGGGTGATTATCAGGAAGACTAGAAGCCACCATTGTCAGGTGACGCTGTGCCGCTTCAAAGTCTTGTATTTGATATGCACTGAAGCCCGCAACCAAACGCACGACCTGATCACTTCTTCCATTTTGAACGGCAATTTCCAAGTGCTCGAGGGCCTTAGCATAATTTTCGTTGGCCGACTCAATGATGCCTTTAAAGGTATTAAGCAGCGGATGGTTTTCATTTAAGGTCAACAAGTCATCTACAATAGGTTCTGCTTTATCGAGCTCTCTTATTTCAATCAGTAGCGCTGCATAGGCAAATTTGCTGGTTACGTCGTCAGGATACTGACTCACATATACGCCGTAGACTTCGGCAGCTTTACTCGGCTCACCTTTTTGAAGATAAATTTTTGCTAGCTGTTGTAGCACGTCTTTATTGGTGGGGGCTTGTTCTCGCAGCTTCTCGGTGGCGGCTAGCGCTCCATCCATGTCGTTGTCTAAAACAAAGGCATAACTGTCAATAAGGCCTTTGTAGACTGAGCTCGTATCTAGGGTTGATAAATCAGCCAGTAGCGTTTGAGCTTCTTCGTTTTTACCTAGCTGCATTAAAGCCTGTAGCTTATAAAAACCCACCTCGGCTGATTCAACTGCTGACATCCCTTCTGCGCGATAATCTACTTCGGCCAGCGCATTTTCTGCCCCTGACTGTTGGTAAGCGACCGACAATAGAGGAATGACTTGGCTAACAGGATGCCCAAGTTCCATTGCCTTGTTGAGTTCTTTTTCAGCAGCTGAAAAATTACTTTCCTGCAAGTACAGCTTGCCAAGTTCGAAGCGCGGTGCTGCGGCATCGGGCGCTTTTTGAATGGCATTTTTATATTCAACTATGGCGGCGTCGATTTGTTGAGAAGAAGCGTAGTTCCTTGCATCTGCCAAATGGCTTTCCATTGATTTTTCACTACATCCAGATAAAAGCGCGCTGGTCAGCATTACCGCTAACGTTGTGCGTTTAAGTAATGTATTGGGTTTCATTTTTGTCATTGTAATTCCTTGCCCTACCTCAACTTTTTATTGTCACATCGCTACACATTGAAAATAGCGCATGGTGTACTGTCTATTATTTCATCTAAACTGTGCAATTTCGTGGCAACCTTGCCATTATTCGAATATAATATGGTTTTTTGCAACACTGCTGGCAAGCATATCGCGAAATACGCTACGAATACGCTTCATAAACTCGCCCGAAAGGCCAGTTCATCGCTGTATAGCGTCTTGCGATAATAAACCGAAAAAGTACGGTTTAATCGTATGCCGCACCCTCCTTACTTAATGCACCAGGATCCTTAATGACCACAACTGTCGACATGACATTTAAAGACCTCAATTTACCAGAACCTATCTTACAAGCCCTTGAAAAAGTTGGCTACGAGAAACCGTCTCCTATTCAAGCTGAGAGTATTCCTCTTTTACTTGAAGGGCACGATTTACTCGGTCAGGCACAGACAGGGACAGGAAAAACCGCTGCGTTTGCCCTGCCCATGTTGGCAAATATCGATCCTGAAGAACGTAAGCCGCAATTACTGGTATTGGCCCCAACCCGTGAACTAGCTATTCAGGTTGCAGAGGCGTTTCAGGTTTATGCGAGCTTTAGTCAAAAAATTAAAGTACTTCCAGTATACGGCGGTCAGTCGTACGACAACCAAATTCGCCAGCTTAAGCGCGGCGTTCAGGTTGTTGTAGGTACACCAGGCCGTATCATCGACCACATTAAGCGCAAAACGCTAGACTTAAGCGAACTTAAGTTCCTAGTGCTAGACGAAGCTGACGAAATGCTTCGTATGGGCTTTATCGATGACGTTGAACTTATTCTTAGCCACGCACCAGAAGAGCGCCAAACCGCACTGTTCTCGGCAACTATGCCTGGCCCAATTAAGAAGATTACTCAGCGATACTTGAAAGATCCTAAGCACGTTAAAATTGCGTCTAAGGTAAGTACAGCTAGCACCATTCGCCAGCGTTATTGCCAAATTGCACCACACCACAAGCTTGAAGCGCTAACGCGTATCATGGAAGTGGAAGTGTTCGACGGTATGATCATATTCGTACGTACGAAAACCGCTACGGTTGAACTAGCAGATAAACTCTCTGCTCGTGGTTACGACGTAGAACCACTAAACGGTGATATTCCTCAGGCAGCTCGTGAGCGCACTGTTGAAAAACTTAAACAGGGTAAAATTGATATCCTTGTCGCTACCGACGTTGTAGCCCGTGGTCTTGACGTTGAGCGTGTAAGCCACGTTATCAACTACGATATTCCGTACGACAGCGAATCTTACGTACACCGTATCGGCCGTACTGGTCGTGCTGGTCGTCAAGGTGATGCGATCCTATTTATCTCTCATCGCGAAAAGCGCTTGTTATTCTCTATCGAGAAAACGACCAAGCAGCCTATTGAAGCAATGCCAATTCCTTCAATTAGCGAAATTAATGAAACACGTTTAAGCCGCTTCAAACAATCAGTTGCCGAAGCAACCCAAGACGATAGCATTGAATCACTAATGCCTATTGTTGAGATGATTAAAGAAGAAAACGAAGCGTCCCCTGAAGTATTGATGGCGGCACTGCTTAAAATTGCGCAAGGCGACGAACCGTTAATTCTTAAAGAATCAGATCGTCCAGATATTAACAGCAAGCCTCAGCGCGACAGCCGCGAGAGAAACTCTCGTGACCGTGATGGTCGTGAGAGAAAGCCAAGAGTACCTCGTGGAAACCGCAAGCCTGAAGAAGGCATGCAGCGCTTCCGCATTGAAGTAGGTCACGTACATGGTGCGAAGCCTGGAAATATCGTTGGCGCTATTGCTAATGAAGCAAACATAAATTCGAAGCACATTGGCGCTATCGAAATTTATGACAACTTCAGCACGGTAGACCTTCCTGAAGGTATGCCTAAGGAAACGCGCGATACGCTACAGGGCACCCGTGTTGCTGGTCAGCGTTTGAATATTCGCGAATGGTCAGATACACCGCCGGCTAAAGGTCGTGGCGATCGTGGTAACCGTGGTGACAGAGCGCCTCGCGGCAATCGTGAAGACCGTCCTAATCGCGGAGATCGCGAAAACCGTAAGCGTAAGAACTAAATAGCAATACATTCAGCCTTTATATAACTAATAGCAATATAAAGGCTGTTTTCGTTGTTTTCTAATTAAAAAGAATTGGCGCAAAATAGTGTCAGTTCTTTTTTTGTATTTGAAGCTAAGAAAACCTTTATGGATTACTTTCCGTTATTCCTAGACGCCAGAAAACTCAATGTTCTAATTGTTGGGGCTGGTGAAGTTGCTGCCCGTAAGCTAGAGCTTATTATGAAGACACCTGCGACCATCACTGTAGTGGCGCCTTGGGTTTGCGATACGGTGAAGCAATTGGTGCAAAATGAGAAAGTGACACTTATTGAACGCGAGTTTGAAAATAGTGATCTCACCCATAAAGATATGGTCTTCATTGCCACCGATAAAGGCGATGTTAATCAACATATTCACGACTTAGCGCGCGCTAACAAAGTGTTGGTGAACGTGGTGGACAATACGCCGCTTTGCCAATTCATCACCCCCTCTATTGTTGACCGCTCTCCTATCGTTATTGCTATGAGTAGTGGTGGTGTAGCTCCTGTTTTGCTTCGATATTTACGTCAAAAGTTAGAGACTGTACTGCCTGCTAACTTAAGTCGACTTGGCGCATTTTCTGAAAAATTCCGCGAAAAAGTAAAACAAACGCTTAATGGCGTTACCGCTCGTCGATACTTTTGGGAAGACGTGCTCGATGGTGACATTGCTGAAATGGTTGAAAAGGGCCAAGACAGCAAAGCCGATGATGCATTCGAATTAGCACTGCAAGCCGCGGCTCAGGACAAAAAAGTAGAAGGGCAAGTGTATTTGGTAGGAGCAGGTCCTGGCGACCCCGATCTTCTTACCTTTCGCGCCTTGCGCTTAATGCAAAAGGCCGACGTGGTAGTCTATGATCGCTTAGTATCGCCGCAAATTCTTGAGCTTGTACGCCGTGACGCTGAGAAAATCTACGTGGGTAAGGCCAAAAGCAATCACACGCTTCCTCAAGACGACATTAACCAACTAATGGTTGATGAAGCTAAAAAAGGCAATCGTGTGGTGCGTTTAAAAGGCGGCGACCCATTCATATTTGGTCGTGGTGGAGAAGAAATTCAAACCCTCATTAAGCACGGTATTGAGTTTCAGGTTGTGCCGGGCATTACCGCAGCAAGCGGGGCATCTAGCTATGCGGGTATTCCACTTACTCATCGCGATCACGCCCAGTCTGTGGTGTTTGCAACAGGTCACCTTAAAAACGGTACTATCGATCTCAACTGGCCAGCCCTTGCACAGAAGAATCAAACCGCTGTGTTTTATATGGGTTTGACAGGCTTGCCGATTATCTGCGAAAAGCTCATTGAACACGGTCTTGATGCCAATACGCCTATCGCTTTAGTTCAATCGGCGACTACCGAAAAGCAGGCGGTACTAACAGGCACGCTAAGCAATATTGTGGCTAAGCAAGAAGAGGCGCAATTACAGCCTCCTACACTTATTATCGTCGGTTCAGTTGTTAGTTTACGTGACGAACTAAACTGGTACCAATAATCCCTTCCTACCCCTTTGTGTAAATAAAGGGGCTCTGTACCAGCTTTCCGCTTAAGAACAGCGGCAGGCCTACGCAAAACATGTACAAAGTATTCAGCAACAACTCAGTGGTTTACCCACTAATCGACAGTTTTTGAATCAAGTAGCACAATCCCAAGGTCTCTCAATGCACTATTGACGCCTTCTGCCCTCTGCCCTCTGCCCTCTGCCCTCTGCCCTCTGCCCTCTGCCCTCTGCCCTCTGCCAGGGTAATGGGCTGGCACGACCCAAGGCAAAGGCTTCAAAATAGCCTTTGCCTTGTTTTTTTCATTTTCACGCGCATACTCACAAAATGAGTGATCAATTATTGAGTTAACCCAACGATAACAATGAAGCTTCACACTAACTCGAAAAAAAAGAACATTTGGCGCTTTATTAGCGAGGTAACGAGATACCTCGGTCTCGCTACGATCCTAGTGGTTTTCCATGTTCAGCATGCGCTCTCTGAACAACTCGAGTTCAAAAGAAAGAAGACTGATACCGGCATTCAGTTCTATTACGAATGGATTGACGGTGCGAAGCAGCAACATAACCTCAGGTTTGAAATTCCCTTTGAGTCAATTGAAGACTTGCCGCTCAGGCAAACTAATTACAAGCCCAAAATAGCACAGCGACACGTGACTGTTGCGTTGACCAAAGCAGCAAAGACTATCGACCCCAAGGACGCAAAAGTAACAATCAAGCCCATGAGAGAAGCCATTAATATTAAAGTGTCGGGGACTGACGAAGAGAAAATAGAAGACGTTCAAGCGCATTTGCGTGACGTACAGCAAAACGCTTACGATAGCTACTTGCATGAACATTACTTTACGCGCTTTACGACCATATTTAACCAAAGTGCCATAAAGCCAGATCACCTGCGTTACATCTCTGAGTCAGTAAAACCTTTGGTGTCCGTTTCTCAAGCGTTTTACGAGAAAGTCGCGTCTGAGTCAGATTCTAGAGCCTATTTTTCTTTAATTCTCAGTTGGCTGCAAAGCATCCCTTACGACACGTTAGAAGATAGAGTCGTGAGTAATGGCTCTGGGTATGCGCCGCCCATAAGTGTGCTTATGCAGAACCTAGGGGACTGTGACAGTAAAGCAGTGTTAGCGTCTTCAATGGTAAGAGCTTTTTTACCCACTACAAAGATGATTGTACTTTACCTGCCCAACCACGCCTTGCTTGGAATTGCATTAACCCCCATGGCAGATGACCGAACCATAGAGCACGATGGCGACGTTTACGTGCTCTATGATCCTACGGGTCCGGCACTCATTCCTTTCGGGCAAGTATCCGAAGATACAGAGCGCAACATTGTGACCGGGCGCTACCAAGTAGAAGTAGTAGAGTAAGTTTCATCTACATTTGCCTGTTATTCCCTGAATAGAACATCACTTCATTGCCAATCACACTGTTGGTAGATTTATCGATAATAACAAAGCTAACAGATTGCATGGTATTAGCCATTGGCGACAATGCTTCAACTGAAAACGGCACATTTCGCTTTTCGCCTGGTGCTACGTTTATAGTCGGTACGTTAATAAGCTGCATATCTGATGGCGTTTCTATAGCAATTTCATAGGTTTTGGCCACGCGGGATTTATTTAAAACGGTTAACGTATAAGTGTTTTCAATGTGTCCCGCGTTGTTCTCTCTGTAGAGCGCGTTGCGGTCACGGCTAATTGAAGCTTCGAAGTCCTGCCTGTCGATAGCCCACTCGCCCATTGCGAGCAGTATGGCAATGATTGCGGCGCCGTAAAGATAGTTAGTGAATTTACGCCCAGAGTTTCTGCCGGCTCGCGAAAAATTGATAAGTTTGAGTGGATAGCCAAATTTGGCCATGACCTTGTCGCATGCGTCAATACACAGGCCACAGTTAATGCACTCGTACTGAATTCCTTCACGAATATCTATGCCTGCCGGGCAGACTTGAACGCATAATTTACAGTCGACACAGTCTCCCAGGTCTTTGTGCTGTGAAAAACGCTTTCTTGGTCCGCGACTTTCTCCTCTCGCTTCGTTGTAAGTGACCAATGACGTACTGTTATCAAACATCGCAGCTTGAAAGCGAGAATAGGGGCACATATGCGTGCACATTTTCTCTCGAAGCCAACCTGCATTGGCATAAGTGCAAACGGCAAAGAACATTGTCCAGCCTGAAATTAACGCTGGCGCAGAGAAAGTAAAAAACTCCGTATATAGACGAGATGCCGGATAGAAGTAAGACATAAAAACCAGCGCAGTAACAAGGCTTAATGCCAACCATGCACTGTGTTTTGCCCCCTTTACGACTACTTTTGTTAGTGAGCTAGGCTGCTTATCTAAAGCCTTGCTTTGATTGTGCGTACCTTCAATACGGCGCTCTACCCAATTGAAAGCGAGAGTCCATACGGTTTGAGGGCATGTAAAGCCACACCATACTCGCCCGTAATGACGGGTGACTAAAAACAAAACAAAAGCCGCAAGAATAAACAGAAAGGCAAAAATCATGAGGTCTTGTGGATACAACACCCATGCAAAAAGCGTGAGGGTTTGACGCCCCACGTCAAACAAAATCGCCTGCTGTCCTTGGTATTGAATAAAGGGGAGCGCAACAAACAGCGTCACTAATACTACATTCAAGTATCGACGTATTTTTTGAAAGTGCCCGGTTTCCTCACGGATATAGATTTTTTTGCTTTCTACGGGTGTACAAGCAATGATGTCTTCTTGCCGAATTTTAACTGCCGTCATTAGCTTTCTCCGAAAATTTTGCGCTAATGGTAGGGATTTAAGGCCGTTAAAATAGAAACAGATTAGGGCTTTCTTTATAGATCAGTTGCAATAGTTTTTAAGGCGTAAATATTTAAGGCGTAGGCTTTGAAGTCGCAGATTTTTAAGGTGAATGTTTTTCTTGTTTTCAAACCTGCGCCCTATACAGAATGTGCAAAAACTACGGTTTGCGTTACGCAGAGTGATAACACGTTATTTATGAAAGACTTTTTATAAATAACGAAAGCTTAAGCAGTTGATTGCGCTTCGCTTCATTCAGAGCAAACGATGCATTTAAACGAAAACAATGGTTAAACTCATTGGTTAAGCTAAACAGTTTTCCTGGCGCAATGGTGATGTGTAAACGCAACGCTTCTTTATAAATAGCCATTGCATCAACATGCCCCCGGCATTCCACCCACAAAAAATAGCCGCCGCTATGTGTATGAATAGTCGCAACGTCTGATAGAAGGTCGGTAAGCAGCGCCGTTATCGTCTTCTTACGAGCGATGAGTTTTTTTCGCAGCTGCTTTAAATGAGACTCGTAATTTTTTGTGGATAAATAGTCTACAAGCGCAAGCTGTATCGGCGCACTGGTTGCCAATGTACTCATAAGCTGCTGTTTTTGTATTTCAAGGGCACGCTTACCTGCGGCGACCCACCCTATTCTGTACCCTGCCACTAAAGACTTGGAGAACGATGAACACAACATACTATCTCCCTCTTTCATAAAATGCTTAATTGGCAGAGGTGGACGCTTATCAGCATAAAGCTCGGCATACACATCATCTTCAATAAGGGCAACATTATACTTATCGAGTAACGCGGCCACCTGCTGTTTTTGACCGTCACTCAATGAGTATCCAACAGGATTTTGAAAGTTGCTCATAAGCCAGCAGGCTTTCACATTATGATTTTTAAATGCGCGCTCAAGTGCAGCTACGTCCAGGCCAGTGTTGGGTGATACCGTTACAGTAATCGCTTTTAGACCTAAACGTTGAAGCGCCTGCAGCGTTCCATAAAACACCGGCGACTCGACAACCACCCAGTCTCCTGGTGTGGTGTATGCCTGCAAACTCAAGTTCAGCGCCTCTAGCGCACCAGCGGTAATAATGATTTCATCAGGCGATATATTCAGGCCTTTGGCGGCGTAGCGCTTAGCGATGATTTTTCTAAGGTCCAGGTTACCTGGAGGCAAATTATCCATGGCGCTGGTCAAGGAAATTTGCTGGGCGGCAGCTGCAATAGACTTATTTAAATGTTGCCTTGGATAAAGGCTTGGGTCGGGGTAAGCAAATCCTAAACTGAACATGTGGGGGTCGCGAGAGGCCTGCAGCACTTCATATACAAAGTCGTTAATGCTGACGGCTTCTGTGGCCTGTACACGTTCTTTTGAGGCATTGCTCGCTTTAGCTGTTACCAGAAAGCCCGAACGTTCTTGGGAGCTGACTATGCCTTGGCTTTCTAACATCTGATAGGCGTGCAGCACTGTCATTAGGCTGAAGCCTGTTTGTGCTGCCTGTTTGCGAAGCGATGGGAGCTTTTCATTTTCTACCCACACGCCGCGCTCAATCTGCTCTTTAAGTTGGTGAGCTAAAACTTCGTATTTAGCCACGTTATACTCCGATAGTTCCCACCAGCGGAGTATAACAGTGAGGACAGTATTCTGTTATAAAAACAATACTACCAATTTACGCGTTATCTTAGGTTAAAGATTCTCTTCAGCAAAACTCGCAAGACGACTTCTTACCACGCCGTCTAGGTTAATGGTGGCACTGCCCGAAAAGTCTTTAAACTTCTCAACCAAGTAAGTAAGCCCCGAGGTCACTGCGCTCAGATAGTTACTGTCTATCTGCGCCAAGTTACCGCCCACTATCAGCTTCGTTCCTTCACCACAACGTGTGATGATCGTTTTAAGCTGTGACGCGGTTAAGTTCTGCGACTCATCCAAAATCACAATCGCATTTTGAATACTTCGGCCTCGCATAAAGTTTACCGACTTATACTGAATGTTGGCTTTTTCCATGATGTAATTCATAGAACCTTTGGTATTTTCGTCGTGCTTGTGGAGTACTTCCAAAGAATCGGTAATTGCTGCCAACCAAGGCAACATTTTTTCTTCTTCCGTTCCCGGCAAGAAGCCAATGGACTCAGCAATTTCCGGCGTGCTTCGCGTGACAATGATTTTGTCATACATGTTACGCTCTACCACCATTTCAAGGGCTGCCGCTAACGCAAGGAGCGTTTTACCACTACCGGCAGGGCCTGTGAGAATAACCATATCAATGTGTGGATCTAGCAGCGCATGAAGCGCCATGGCCTGCCCTATATTTTTGGGTGTGATGCCCCAGGCATGACGACCCATCAAGCGTTCATAACCTAAATCCAACACCTCTAAATGATCGTCGGTGATCTCTTCTACTAAACCTGCAAACTGTTTAGTTTCGTCGAGCAAAAACTCGTTTACATACGCTTCTGGCAACATAGACTTGGGGATAGTGTGAATAGTGTCGCGCCCTTCGCTGCGGCTATCCACGCTTTTTACGCTGTCCCAAAAATTACCTTCAAAGGTATGAAACCCGCGAGATAAATATTTGATGTCAGTAATTAGCTGGTCGGTGCGGTAGTCTTCAACATGAGCGAGGCCTGCCCCTTTCGCTTTAAGGCGCATGTTTAAGTCTTTGGTAACCAACACCACTTTTTGCGGCGCGAACGTCTTTTGCAAGTGCAGCGCTACGTTAATAATGCGGTTGTCATTCTCGTTGCTGGTAAACACTTGCTGAGCCTCAACCATGTTGAGGTCGGCGAATATAGATAGACTCCCTGTAGGTGCCGTTTGACCCGCGCCCAACCCTTCCATCGATACACCCGCTAGCATATCTTCTGGCGTTGCGTCGTGGAGTAAATCCTCCATTGCCCGAATGGATACCCGTGCATCACGCGCCACGTCTTTTTTGCTGTCTTTGATGTAGTCGAGCTCTTCCAATACGGTCATTGGAATAACAACGTCATGTTCTTTAAAGGAGAGAAAAGCGTGAGGTTCGTGCAGCAGAATATTGGTATCGAGGACGTAAATCTTAGTATCGGTAGAATTTTTTCTTGGCATCCTTCACTCCGGTAAATAAAGCCAGGTTAGACGTATTGTTCATTTATGAACGCACGCGCTAACAAGCTACAGTTACGGTTGTAGGAGAATGCCGCTCGAAACAGGACTTCTTCCCCTACTCGCGTCGACTGAGAAGCAGTACTACTCTTCCTGCCTCAAAGGTTCGTTTGTTAAATTAGCGAACCCTTAATTCCACCATAATCCAGTTTTTGAGATTTAGCACTGTTTTTTCTTTTTTATTTTTCGTTAGAGCAAGTGATAAGCGAAGAACCGTCCATTCACGTTATATGAGATAGCACAGCGCTCCCATTCTGCATTAACAAGAAACTGGCATACTTGGTTCGTAACAAATGCTCACACTTTAACTACAGTTAGCGCAGCTTTAGTTGCGTTTTTAATACCCAAATAGGCTAAGGTGTATTTGTTGAAGCGGTGAATTAAACACGGGTGCTAACCCAATGCCACAACACCTCAATAAAGTGGATGCGTTTAAATTAATAACACTCAGGGAAAGATCAGCTATGAATTGGCTTAACATCACAAAAATAAAAACGGCCATAAGCATGACGTTAGCGCTACTGGCGTGCTTTAACGTTGAAATTGCATGGGCAAATAGCCAAGCGCTCAATGATTCTTCCCCTTCTAACATTCTAATCAAGGTTGAGAAAAGCACGGCTGATACGTCTGAAAAATGGGTAGTCACTTACACATTAACTACGCCAGCCAAAACGCTGGCTTTTGTTAGAAACCCAGATACATCAAGAACAACACGTTGGTTCGCGCAAGACAACGACATAGAAATCGTCTTTGATAACGTCAAACACCAAGAACTTGTACGTTCGAAGTCAGGCAGGCCCCTCTCTACCGTGTCATTTTTACTGACGCCCACCTATAAACTCTTGGGTAAAGATTACGCACCATTTTCTCCTTTTTCTGATGGTGGAAATGCCTTTCACTCTGGGCGACTGTTTGCTTGTGCTAATACCTGTACTGAAGAAGATCATAAATGGCACCTGACACTCAATGTTCCCAGTGATGAACACATATTGATGAATGGCAAAGTAATGAAAAGCAGCGTGTCGTGGACAGATAACAATGATGGAAGAGTCGTGTATGTGGGTAAGCAACAGCCAATTATTACCGATGATGTGGTTGCCTTAATTGATCCCGGGCTTCCTGAAAGCATTAAAGCTTCGCTAGAAGAAGATATACCCAACATGATGGCGTTTTTCTCCCATTCTCTTAATCCGCTTAAGGGCGAAAAGCCCATGTTATTTGCCTCTTACGCAAACGTAGACGATCACTCTACACAAGGCGGCACACTACCTAACCAGATATTTATGCATTGGAACAGACAAGACTTAAATGAGCAGGCCGATAACAGCAGCTTTGTTAGCCAAACACTTTGGTTCTTTGCTCACGAAGTCGCCCATTTATATCAGCCCGGCAGTACCGAAGGTGTATCAGAAAACGAGGAGCAGTCTTGGCTGCACGAGGGCAACGCCGACTACTTTGCGGCCATCGCCATGAACTTCCTCTACGAAGACGCCAATAGCTATGTTGGAAGCCGAATGACCCGCGCTTTCGAGAGCTGTACTGAAGGGCTGGCGCAGACTACGCTAGCTCGTGCTTATAAAAACGGGCACTTCAATCTTTATTATTCATGCGGGATGATAATGCACCGCGCCATCGATAGCGTGGTGCAACAAAAAACGTTAGGTGAGGAGTCGCTGTTCACCGTATGGAAGCGACTTCAAAAAGCAGTGAATAGTGGCATGCCATCTGGCACAGCGACGTTCCTAACCTTGTTAGAGCCCTACAATGCACCTGAACTTATCAAAGCCATCAACAATGCAACGAGCGATGATGCTTTCAAAGCCATTCAAGGAATTGAAACTTTGTACCAGTTACCTGAGTAGGCTACTTAATGAAGTAGCCTATTGCTTTATATTCGCCATCAACTTCCACCATAGAAAGGGTCTCTACTTTCATTGTGATCTGGGAATCAAAGTCAGTGGTGAACGACAAAATTAGGTAGTTTCCTTTAGGCAATCCAGGCAGTGAAGTTGGCGCTTGTGCTAACGCGATTTCCCTCGACTTGGCTGCCCCCAATGGCTCCCTGACTAGCTGCATCGCCTCGGTCCATTTAGCTATTGAAATACCGCTTCTAAAAATAGCCCCACTCTCTTTCCAGCTTTGTTCATATTCACCGCTGTCGATAAGTTCCAGCCAACTTGTTGCATCTTCAAGGACTTCGCTACTGACATTAACTGGCTTGCCAGCTTCAATTACTTGGTTGCTACCATTGTTCGCATTGACCGTTTGCGCATAATAAATAGCAGCAAACAAACTGATGGCGAGCGCTAGCGTGATCCAAAGAACATGTTGGGGATTCAACGACGTTGGCCGGTCACCCTGCAGCTTAATTGAATGATGAGCTGCGGCATTCTCGCCCGCAGTAGAAGTTTGCGAGGTTGGCTGCCCTTGAGCATGACTTGTAGTGGCGTGGGTTTCCCCCATTAAAAGCGCATCGGGCGTCGTTTCGAAAACTGAAGCAAGTGCGCCTATTGAATCGTGTGATGCAGATTGTGTTTTCTCAATTCGCTGAATAGTACGCAAACTCAACCCAGAAACATCTGCCAGATGCTGCTGACTCCATGCCCTAGCATTGCGAAGTTGTATAAGCTTTTGACTGTCTACTTTCATATCCATCTCGCGCTTCCTCCTGTTAGCTGCGATTCACATACGTTAAAAACGTAACGCGGTTAACAGTAAGAAATATCCATGGTCAGTGATACGACAGTTTTACGCCAACCCTGTGACAAAGCAAGCCTGATGGGCACGTTAACGTTCTTATTCTTTTGCTACCAGCATTCTCGTTGTGAAGCAAAGAAGACCTACTAGTGCTAATCGTCTTGTTAACGCAGGGCATAGGTACTCAATCCCCCCACCTGCAACCGCAAATCAAATGAGCTAGTATTAATGACTTATCACAACGCAATGCGTACAATACCGCCCCCCGAAAAATAGGTTGGTGATTTATGAGTTCAGATAGTCAATTTTCAGTTGGTCAGCGTTGGTTAAGCAACACAGAAATAGAGCTGGGGTTAGGTGTCGTTATTGGTAGCGACTTCCGTTCTGTCGAAGTGTTGTATCCAGCAACAGGCGAAGCGCGAAAGTATACTAAGCAAGATGCGCCGCTTACGCGACTAATTTTTGAAATTGGCGAAACGGTCAAAAGCCAAGACGGCTGGGAAATGACCATTACTGAAAAAGAAGAAAGCCAAGATCTTTTCATCTATCACGGGCTTCGCGAAGACACCAAAGCGCAAGCGCGATTACCTGAAACCATGCTAGACAGCCACATTCGCTTGAACCAACCTGAAAAGCGCCTGTTCAGTCAGCAATTAGACAACCCTAAATGGTTCGATTTGCGCGAGCGTGCTTTAGATCATCAATACGATTACTTACGTTCAAACACCATTGGTCTTGCAGGTGCGCGCATATCGCTTATTCCGCACCAACTCCACATTGCGTCAGAGGTAGGCGGCAGACACGCACCGCGCGTATTACTTGCCGATGAAGTAGGACTTGGTAAAACCATTGAAGCCGCATTGATTATTCACCAGCAGCTTAAAACAGGCCGTGCAGAGCGCGTGCTTATTTTGGTTCCAGACTCGCTCATGCACCAATGGTTAGTTGAAATGCTTCGCCGCGTTAACCTTCCTTTTGCCATTTACGATGAAAGTCGCTGCGAAGCCATAGAAAAGAGCGAAGGCTTAGAAGATGACGAAACGTCTGACGCGAGCGCTGTGAATCCATTTGAAAACGACCAGCTGGTACTTTGCAGTATCGACTTCCTAAGCAAAAGCGAAAAACGCCAGCAGCAAATTCAAGCTGCAGGATGGGATTTAATGGTTGTCGATGAAGCCCATCACCTTGCGTGGTCAAGTGAGGCTCCCTCAGCCGAATACCTGTGTGTAGAAGCATTAGCCAACCAAACGCCTGGTGTATTACTGCTTACCGCAACGCCTGATCAACTTGGTCACGAAAGTCACTTTGCCCGCTTGCGCCTGCTCGACCCGGCTCGCTTCCATAGCTACGATGCATTCTTAGATGAAGAATCGAAATACAGCCAACTGGCCGATGCGGTAGCGCCATTACTTTCAGACGCCGAGCCTAACGACAAACAACGCAGCAAACTCGCAGAATTCGCGCCTGACGCAATGGAACATGCGGGTGATTTAAGCTCGCCGGAAAATCGCCATGCGCTGCTGCACCAACTTATCGATTGTCACGGCACAGGCCGTATGCTGTTTAGAAACCGCCGCGCCAATATCGAAGGCTTTCCGATGCGTAAATTAAGCGCTTACGAACTGGCTTTGCCTGAGGTTTATTCAGATGCAGTGAGCGGCGGCGACTTAACCTATTCACTGTATCCTGAACGTATGGCAAGCGTGGTTAACAGCTGGACCAAGCAAGACCCGCGCGTTGAATGGCTGCTTGATTTCATGCAAAGCGTTAAGCCAGAAAAGATTCTGCTTATTTGCGCAAGCGCCCGTACAGCGCAAGAGTTAGGTGAGGTTATTCGCACGCAAACCGGTATTCGCCACAGTGTATTCCACGAAGGCATGAGCATTGTGGAGCGCGACAAAGCGGCTCATTATTTTGCCGATGAGGAAGACGGCGCACAAATTCTACTGTGTAGTGAAATTGGTAGCGAAGGCCGTAACTTCCAGTTCGCTCACCATTTGGTGCTGTTCGATTTGCCTATTACGCCAGATCTGCTTGAACAACGTATTGGTCGTCTTGACCGTATTGGCCAAACCCAAACCGTACAAATTCACGTGCCGTATTTAGCGAAAACCGCGCAGCACGTATTACTAGATTGGTATCACGAAGGGCTGAATGCCTTCGAAAAGACCTGCCCCACGGGCTCTGGTGTATTCGACGACGTTAAGCCTCTGCTTATTGGTGCGTGCTTACACCCTGACGATATGAGCGCGCGTGACGAGCTAGTGAACATGAGTGTTACGCTTAATAGCCAGCTCGTAGCGCAGCTTGAAGCCGGTCGCGATCGTCTTCTTGAGCTTAATGCCTCGGGTGAAGGCCGCGTAGAACAACTGCTTGAAGACATTATCACCCTTGATAGCGAACAAGATTTGTCGCGCTTTATGGGTCGCGTATTCGATGCTATTGGTGTTCAGCAGGACGAAAAAGGCAATGACTGCTTTATTCTTATGCCAACCGAATCGATGGTGAGCCAGCTTCCAGGTCTTGACCCAGAAGGCATGACAGTCACTTACAAGCGCCGTGTTGCCACCACGCTAGAAAACGTGCAGTTTTTAAGTTGGGATCATCCACTTGTGCATACCGCCATGGACGTAGTACTCACCGACGTACACGGAAAGAGCAGCATGGGCTTCATTGCCGAGCCGTCATTGCCAAAAGGCGCTTATTGGGTTGAGGCGTTGTTTGTGCTGCAAGCGCAAGCGCCTAAAGCGCTTCAGTTGGGTCGCTTCTTACCTCAAACGCCCGTGCGCGTGTGTTTAGATGCGCAAGGAAACCCGTCTGAATTGAGCTTCGACGTTAAGCGTAAAATTGGACGTAAGATCTCGGCTCAGCTTCTAAAAGCCTTGCAACAACCGCTTGAGCTTGCCATTGAAAAGGCGCGTAAGCTTGCCCATCAGCAAGCCAACCAAAAGCAACACGACGCACTTAACAGCATGCACAGCACGCTTAACGAAGAAATACAGCGCTTACGCGATCTTCAAAAACGTAACCCTGCAGTACGTGACAGCGAAATAGAGTTTATTGAAACGCAAATGAGCGCCCTTGATAAAGTAATTCAGGATGCAGATGTTCAGCTGGACGCCATTCGTATTGTGGTAAATAACCCGTAGCCTCGAAAGGTTAAACATTCAAAATCGACTGTGAAGTAACGAGTACATAATGTAATGGCGAACCCAAGTTTTGTTTATAACCCACCGATGACACCTTATCTTGATATTTTGTATCAAGATGAGGACATGGTGGTTGCGCATAAACCTAGCGGGCTATTGAGTGTTCCGGGCAAAGCATTAGCGCACCGCGACTCGCTGATTAGCCGGGTGAACCGTGTGTACCCCACCGCCACAGTAGTGCATCGCTTAGACATGGCGACTTCGGGTATTTTGGTGCTGGCGCTTAATAAAGATAGCCATCGCCATATCTCGAAACAGTTTGAATTACGTCAAACTAAAAAGCGCTACTTCGCCCGGGTTCATGGACATGTAGAACAAGACAGCGGAGAGGTTAACCTTCCCCTTATTTGCGATTGGCCAAACAGGCCAAAGCAAATGGTAGACTTCGAGCGCGGTAAAAAAGCCGTAACGCACTTTGACGTCGTTGAGCGCACACTGGATGAAAAAGAGCGACCCCATTCTCTCGTTGCCCTTTATCCCATTACCGGTCGATCTCACCAACTGCGAGTACATATGCTTGCTTTGGGTCACCCTATTTTAGGAGATAGACTCTATGCCCACGAAGAAGCGTTATCCATGGCGTCTCGTTTACAGCTTCATGCTGAAAGCTTGAGTTTTTTGCACCCGACACTTGGGCACTGGCTGCACTTTAATGTCGCCATCCCTTTTAGTCCGTTTTGCCCAAAGCCGCTCTCAGAAAGTATTGAGTAGCGTTCTAACGCTACTCAACTTTATCAATAGACTCCATTTTAGTTTTAACGCACCCTGCCGATAACCTTCGTATACGCTTGATGTACGAATTAATTTGATGCTGTCAAAGCTGAATAGATCCAGATTAAGGTAAAGGCAAACCACATTTTATGAAAAGGCACGCTCTCCTTTTAACATTTGCTGTTATTGTTTCGCTATTGCCTATGACAGCTCACTGTGACTTTTTCACAGATGTTAGTCACGCCTATCTGCCTGGAGAAGTGAAACCTTTGATGATTGGAGAAGTTGAATCCCCAATTATTGAAATTGAAGCGCAAACACCATTACCTTTGGGTGTGGCTATCATACTCACCGAGCCTTTTCCCTCTAGCCTTACGCTCGCGCAGGGAAATAGCCTTGCCAACATGCTTGCAGAAAAAGGCTGGAATGTAGTGATAAGTCCGTTTAATTTGCCGGTCAATGTCACTTCCCAGCAGAACCTACCTGCTGAATCTACAAACACCGACATATCAGACTCTGAAACTACGTCTATGTCAGCCCAAAATATCCACCCCAGAAGTAATCAACTTACGCAGTATCTCAATTTCGAATCAGCAACTTCAGCACTGAGTTTACAACTCAATGCATTGAATAATTATTTACAAGACAATTCAGGCTACCGTATGGTCATTGCACAAGGCATGCTGGCCACAACTTACTTGTCCGTCGTAGAGCAACAGCCTCAACTTCATCCAGACACTTTCGTAGCCATTTCACCTTTTTGGCCAGAAGAATCAACGAATACATTAGTTATAGATAATATAGCGCAGTCCAGCTTTCCAATATTGGATCTGTCACTAAGTGGATTTAACGATTGGGCGAACAGTACCACGCAAAAACGAAAGATTAGCGCAAAAAACGCACTAAAAATGCACTATCGGCAAATAATTATCCCCAGCAATTTATTAGCCTTTAGTATAAAGGAGTTTCAGAAACCCCCTCATATTCAGATAGTTGCAAATAGTACTATTGGTTGGACTCGCCACCTAGGCTGGTAATTCGATAATTTACCGATTACGCTAAATTAGTATCCAAAACAATTACCTAAATTTAATGGTGTAAATAGCAAGCCTCTGTCCTAAGCAGTAAGATTGTTATGAACTATAATACTTTTAGCAAACATAAACGGTTGAGTTACTTGTGAGTGTTCAAGATTTCGTAGATAACAAAGCAAAGCAGCTGTGTTTCTATTTGAGAGCATTTTGGCAAGGAGAGCTTCCTATCGAGGAGATCGAGCTATTCTTTTGGGATAGTATGGAAGAATGGGGGCAAATTGATTACACCTTAACGCAGCCCTACACACAAAAAGAACGAGTTTTTTGGCATTTACTTCACCAAGTGCATTATTGGAATGAAGATAAGCTAATTAACGACCAGTTTCTTGTAGATGAACTAAATAACTGCGTGAATTTCCTTGAAGGTTTGGGTCATTGCCCACTCGACTGCGTAGGCATTCGTCCATAGTAAAACTTTCACTTCAACGCGTTATTGCTTCTCACTGTGGTTCATGGCTCAATATGCTTTTGTATTCTTGCCTAAGGCCGCAGTTTTGCTCAACGCTTTAAAAACGTTTAACGACAAACGATACCTCAGTATATTTCTTTTCGGCATTTCCAGTGGCTTCCCTTGGATCATGATTGGTTCAGTGCTATCTGCTTGGCTCAAAGATGAAGGTTTGTCTCGCTCGGCCATCGGCTTATTCGGCATTATTTTCGCGACATACTCTTTTAATTTCCTCTGGTCTCCGCTTGTCGACAAAATCAAGCCCCCACTATTAGGTCAACGACGAGGTTGGATTTTCGCTATGCAAGGCTGTGTAGTTTTGCTGTGTTTAGTGATGTCTCAACTCACTGCAGACCAAGATTTGTTTTATGTTGCATTAGTCGGTTTGCTTATTGCTATTGCCTCAGCCACGCAAGATATCGCCATCGATGGTTTTCGCATTGACTGTATTGCCCAAGACGACAAAGACGGCATGTCAGCTGCGTCTTCAGTAGCCACCGCTGGCTGGTGGACAGGTTATGGCGGGCTTGGTGCTATCCCGTTCTTCTTGGCTG
>NZ_JACSOE010000050.1:0-34548 GCF_014349115.1 Alteromonas sp. BZK5
GATGAAATCCCCACATAAATCGTTAATTCATTTGGTCGTTTTTTTGGCGAATTTTAGAATTGTTGCCTCCGGAAAGTGGATATTATTTGTCATCGTCGCTATCGCGTGCGGTACTTTTAGCTATTTACAAAAAAACAATGTTTATAGTGACATCACCCCACAAGCTGGTCAATTTTTATACTGCAAAACTAAATTAAGTGCGAATAGCGACATTTTTTCAGTGTATGTTACCGACGGTCGCATTGCTGAAATGGCAAGAGATAGATTGTGCGCTGACAGCACAATAAAGAAGCAATTCGGCGAAGTAAAAATTATCATCGGTCAAAGCGACTATGACACGTTTCGCTACATCAACCACGGCGTTGTTGACCTTGCATTAGTGAAAAAGAACGTGGTCGACGCGTTTGGCGCTGACCAAATATATGGGCTGTCTAAAGTGGCATCGCACCCTAATTACAGCGCCTTTTTCATTGCGTTACGCGAACGCCCGCAATTAAGTAAAGAATACTTGCTCGGTAAAAAAATTGGTTTATTAGATTACCCAAGTAGTCGCTCAGGCCACATTGTACCCAAAACTATCCTACAAAATTTAGGGTTAAGCGACACAAACGTATCAATTGTATATTACAGTTCCCATCAAGAGCTTCGCAGAGCACTGTTAGCAGGTGATGTTGACATTATTTCGTCTTATTGGGCTGAAGATGACAGTGATCGCTTTTCAAGAAATTACGCAACACCGTTACAAGAAAGCATAGGTGGAATGCAGTGGTACCTGAAAATGCAGACACAAAACACCGATTTGTTCTGTGCTATGCAGTCTGTTGTACATGAAATAGCAATGGCTCGCCCGCGACCATATTACAAAAATATTACACTTGAAGCGGGGTGTAACAAATGATCAAACCTAAGTTCAAATCGCCTGCATGCATAACGTTAAACTGGGCACTGCTATTTCTGTGCTTACAGACTATCGCGCTGATTGGCCAGTACTTTTCATTTAAGGCTGATATTCATGAAGCGCAAGATAAAGTCGAACGTCGTATAAGCCTAGACAGCGCATTTCTAGATGTGGGCAATGTAACGCTTAATACGCCGGTCAATCAGCATGCTATCTATAGCTATTTAGATAGATTAAATAGCGAACTAACCAAAGAAGGCTATCCTATTTTAGTGAGCCATATTCAGGAAATCAGCGTTCAATCTCAAGATTTCACACAATACCCTAACGTGACATCTACCTTACTGATAAATGCAGAGCAACGTATTGTACTTGAAATGCGCAGTAAGTCGTCATGGAGTGGAGTAGGATTTAGTTTTATAGCATTGCTCTGCTCACTTTTACTACTTCCAGTATTTTCTATTGCAACGAAAAAGCGTAAGAAAGTGTCGGCTGTTGAAGAAGAATTGCTGCCGCCAACACCGAAGCTCATTATTAATCTCAAAGATAAAACACTTTCAAACGGTGTTGATGACAAGGTAGTTGCACTACAGAATAAGCCATTATGTTTCTATACTGCTTTAGTTAAGTTTTGTATTGAGTACCCCAATCAGCCGCTTCCTCCGCATAAAGATGTACCACATGAACTTATGATTCTTGCTAACAAGAGCTTTGGTAGACTGATTGAACTTGGGCATACTAAACGCAAAAGGCCAGACTTCAACGCGAATTTAGACAAAACCTTGAGCGAGATCCGTGCAGCCCTTGATGAAGTGTTTGCCGGATTCACTGAAGAAAAAGAAATATACTATCCACCTCGGGCTCAGGGTGAGGGCTCTCGCTCGAAGCAGCATTCGTATGCATTACCGAGTATTAAGGATGACGATATAGAGATAATTGGTAACTAGCGATATTTTGACTTGTTCAGTTAAAAACTGACCACTTGGAGAACTTTTTGGTATTTTTTGTAAGCTGACTAAACGCCCTGCAATACCTTGAAAATACGATAAAGTTCTAGCAAAGACCGATCCAAAAACCGAGAACTTGTGAATATAACATTGATTCGCGAGGCCTAAACGCGTATCTTTGCACCAACAAAATCAGCTTTATAGTACTATGCAATCGCCACTTATTATTGCCATTTCTGGAGCTTCTGGCTCTGGGAAGTCTCTTTTTACAAAAAATTTGTTTAACGGTTTCAGTGCTCAAGGCCGCCCTGTTCAAGTGCTGCGCGAGGATCACTATTACCGTGCGCAAGATCATCTTCCCATGGAGCAACGTGAGAAGAACAACTATGATCACCCGAATGCCTTTGAACATGAGCTTTTAAAAGCACACTTGCAAGCATTGCGCGATGGTCAGCCTATTGACTATCCACATTACTGCTATAAAACGCATACGCGTTTGCCTGAAACTGAGCGTCTAAATCCTGCGCCAGTCATTATTCTTGAAGGTATCATGCTACTTGCTCGTACTGATCTACTTCCTTTGTACGACGTGAAGATCTTCATTGATACTCCTCTTGATATTTGTTTGATGCGCAGAATGATGCGCGACCTAAAAGAACGCGGTCGTAGTATTGAGTCGGTGGCAAAACAGTACGAAGAAACTGTTAAGCCTATGTATCATCAATTTATTGAACCTAGCCGCTTCACTGCCGACGTAGTAGTGACGCAAGGCGGCAAAAACCAAATTGCATTAGATGTGATCAAATCACACATTCAGCAAGCGCTTCTTTAAGGGAACATAACTATGGTGAGTTTACTGGGCATTGCAGTACTTCTGGGTATTGCCTTCGCGTTATCATCGGCGAAACGCAATATAAATTGGCGCACCGTTGGTGGCGCATTTGCTATTCAAGCATCCGTTGGCGCGTTTGTCCTGTATTCTGAACCTGGTAAAGAAGTATTGTTGAGCGCGACGCGTTTTGTCGCCAACATCATTGCTTATAGCCAAGAAGGCATTAATTTCTTGTTCGGTCCTATTGGCGACAAGTCGATAGCGTTTATTTTTGCCTTTAACGTGCTTCCAGTTATCGTGTTTTTCTCGGCGCTTATTGCCGTTCTTTATCACCTAAAAGTAATGGGTTTGATCATCAAGGTTATCGGTGGCTTTTTACAGAAAGCACTGGGAACTAGCCGACCTGAATCCATGTCTTCTGCTGCCAACATTTTTGTGGGCCAAACAGAAGCGCCTCTTGTGGTTCGCCCTTTTATTCCACACATGACGAGTTCTGAGCTATTTGCCATTATGGTGGGTGGTTTGGCGTCAATTGCTGGTTCAGTAATGGCGGGCTACGCAGGCATGGGGGTAGATCTTAAGTATTTGCTAGCAGCCAGCTTTATGGCTGCTCCAGGTGGCTTACTTATGGCAAAAATCATGTTGCCAGAAACCAGTAAGCCAAATGAAGATTTACATGACGTAGATGCGGAAGATACCGGCTACGCCAATGTATTTGATGCAGCCGCCAGTGGCGCAGCATCAGGCATGCAACTTGCGTTGAACGTAGGTGCAATGCTACTCGCTTTCATAGCACTTATTGCCATGTTTAACGGTCTTATTGGCTGGACAGCAGGGTTGTTTGGCTATGAAAACGTGACGTTTGAAGGGATCCTGGGTTATGTGCTTCAACCTCTTGCATGGGCAATCGGCGTACCATGGGAGGAAGCGCAACTTGCAGGCAGCTTTATTGGTCAGAAAATGGTAGTTAACGAATTTGTCGCCTACCTAAACTTCCTAGAGAACCAATCACAGCTATCTGAAGCATCTCAGGCCATTATCACCTTTGCACTTTGTGGTTTTGCAAACTTCTCTTCTATCGCTATTTTGATGGGTGGAATTGGTGCCATGGCACCAACACGCAGAAAAGAAATTGCGAGGCTGGGGTTAAAAGCTGTTATTGCTGCAACGTTATCTAACTTAATGAGTGCCGCGCTAGCGGGCTTTTACCTCTCTCTTGGTTAAATTTCATTAATTTGGACCAGTTGGTCAATATTTTACTAGACTAACTGGTCAGGTTTCTGTAAATTACGCGCAAATTCCTCGCGGGGTTGATTTATGTCAATTTCTGCGACTTTTTTCTGTAGCCCGTCTACCTTTATAATGCCGCAGTCAAAATATACGGGATAAAGTTATGCAATTAGTTGCTGTTGATTACCAAGCGGAAAACGCACAAGAAGAATTCGTGAAGTCACTTCGCGAGACAGGGTTCGGTGTTTTAAAAAATCACCCTATCCGACAGTCATTAGTTCAAGGTATTTACGACAATTGGCAGGGCTTCTTCGACAGTGAAGAGAAGAACGATTACCTGTACAACAAGGGTAAACAAGACGGATTTTTCCCTCAGAGCGTATCTGAGGTAGCCAAAGGCTTTACGAAAAAAGACATTAAAGAGTATTACCACTTCTATCCGTGGGGTCAGTGTCCAGAAGCGCTACACCCGCAGATTTCTCAGTACTATGAGGAGGCAAATACACTAGCGAAAGAGCTATTGGGTTGGATAGAAAAACATTCTCCTTCAGAGGTGAGCGATAAGTACAGTCAACCGCTAGGTGACATGATCAAAGATTCTGATCAAACTTTGCTACGTATACTGCACTACCCACCACTAAAAGGTGATGAAGAAGTAGACGCAATTCGCGCAGCTGCTCACGAAGATATTAATTTGATTACTATCTTGCCTGCAGCCAACGAGCCTGGATTGCAAGTACAAGCTAAAGACGGTAGTTGGATTGAAGTTCCTTGTGATTTCGGGAACTTGATTGTGAATATTGGCGACATGCTTCAAGAAGCGTCTGGCGGATACTTCCCATCAACTACGCATAGGGTTGTAAACCCAGATGGTGCTGACATGACGAAATCTCGTATTTCATTGCCACTGTTCTTACACCCTAGACCAGATGTTGTTCTTTCAGAACGTCATACCGCAGGGTCATACCTGCAAGAGCGCCTTCGTGAGCTGGGCGTTATATAAATTAAGTTCCTTTTGTAGTGTTATTCTTTTGCCGCAGCTAGTCTGCGGCTTTTTTTTAGCTGCTTGCTAACGTTGCCAGTTTTGAAGAATAGCGTTGCTTTTCTTGCTCATTGGGCGAATACCTGACCGCTCGCTCTAGATAACGTTGAGCTTCACTTACATCACCTAACTCGTGATAGGCCTTTGCCATCCCAAATAGAATCTCATGGCGCGCGTTATCAAGTCTTAGTCCTCTTTCGTAATGAACTATTGCCAATGCAATATCACCTGCCTCAAGTGCCTGTTCTCCTAAAATGTAATGGTAATATGGATTATGCTTCCGCTTAGCTTCTACCATTTGTGTTATTTTTAAAGCCTCGTCATCTCTATCTTGATAAGTGTAAAGAATGGATAAATTTTCCCATGCGGTTAAGTTTTCTTCATTTAGCGATAGTGCGTGTTTGTATGTCATTTCAGCCTGCTCATATTCATCCACCATTCTATAAAGCACACCTAAATTCACCCAGCTCTGCTGAAGTTCGGGAGCGACTTTTGCTGCTGCACGAAAATAGCTATAGGCCCGAGTGTAGCTGTTCGCCACTAAGGCATCCGCTCCTTTGTTGTTGTAATACATTGCTATTACTTTGTTTTTGGAAACGGCATTTCTTGGGAAGTAATTTCGCAGCATTTGTGGATCAAAATCAACGTCTGCCCACGTTCCTCCCACAGCTGCAACAGGACTTTCATTTGGCAATGAGAGTCGAAGGTTAATGTGCCCATTCAGTAAGCTATACCCTTCTCGTCGTGTCCAGTATTCCGGAATTTCCACCTCGTAAAATGTTGCATTGAGTCCAACGTGTTCTGCCAAAGCGTACGTCATAATAGAAAGAGACAGACAGTTCGCGGCTCGGTTATTAAATGTTGTATTTGCCGTTGTATTTGCGCTGTTACGATAAAGCATCCCATGATCAGAATGATCGAAAATTGCTTTTACTAACCCTTTTACATTCTTTTGCAGGATACTTTTTTCGTAAACTGCCCTTTCGGCAAAAAACTGTGCGTCTTCGTCTAAGTAAAAAATTTCATCTGAAGACTCTACTGGAAATAACGTATAGGAAGGAAAGAGACTGTCATTTAACAAAGTGGGCGCAGCTTTTACATGCTGATTATCTGTGGATTGGCAAGCGGCAAGCACTATGCATAACAGCAAAGGAACAGCGAGTCGAGCATTCATAATAGGCACCTTTCTTATTTACTCGATAGATTAAGTATAGCAGCGCGCCATGAATTTACATTTTATTTACAACCCAGTTTAAAGCTCGTTCAACGCATAATTTTACTCGCTTCCTTAGGTGCTCATACATTGCGACTTGGCATTACACAAAGTTAATCATCAAATTTCCCTGAAGTGCCGTAACAATTCTCAATTCAGTAGCTTTCAGTGGCGTAGGTCAGTAGTTGGCGAAACGAAGGATGTTGAATTTCACTTAACGTAATGTAATAGGTAAAAGGAAAGAATATGAAAAAGTTAATTAGTGCGTTCTTCTTAGTTGTATTGAGTGCCTCAGCGCTTGCCGGCCATCATGCCAAGGATGGGCATAAAGATATTGTCGACACCGCTGCAAGCAACGACATGTTCTCTACACTTGTCACCGCAGTTAAGTCTGCCGACTTGGTTACTACACTAAAGGGAGATGGGTCATTCACTGTTTTCGCTCCCACCGATGAAGCTTTTGCTGCACTGCCGGCAGGCACCGTTGAAATGCTATTGAAACCTGAGAATAAACAAACCCTTGTTAAAATTCTCACTTATCACGTAGTAACGGGTAAAGTCACAGCAAAAGATGTAGCTGGGCTATCTGATGCCACTACCGTTGAAGGAAGCAAGGTAATGGTCTCAACTGATATGAATAAGGTTATGATAAACGACGCAAATGTGATTAAAGCCGACATCATGACGAGTAACGGTGTTATTCACGTGATCGATACTGTGTTGCTTCCAAACGATGTTAAAGCGGCGCTGTAATCCCTCTTGCAAAGAAAAGCGCTGAAAACGAAAGCACTAAAAATTAGTGCTTTCGTTCATCGATTTATGCATGTGCTTCGATCTCTTCAACAAGTCTCGGCGTAGAAACATTAAACGGTTAGTTGGTCACGGGCATGTTTAAACAGGCCTTCGTTGTCATCTAACCAGTCGTCTGAATCCATTCAAGGAATAAAGAAAGGAGTTCACGTGTTCACAGTCTACACATATAGTATTGCGGGCCTTTTGCTTATAAGCTTTACCGTTTTCGTGCAAAACATCGTTGCCGCTATCGCTCACAGAAAACAGTCTCGCTATATTCCAGGGAAAGTCAGCGAGGAATTGAGTCATGATAGTTTCGTATTCAGAAGCCACAGAACATTTCACAATTCGCTCGAAAATATTCATCAGTTTACGCTCCCAGCTCTTCTTTGCATTTTTCTTGGCGCATCAACCAGCATACTTGCAGCACTTGTTTGGATTTACGCGCTAAGTCGCATCATTCATATGGGACTGTATTACGCAATCGCTACAGAAAAAAATCCAAGCCCGAGAAGCTATTTTTATATGATAGGCACGCTGTGTACCTTCGGCGTATTTGGTCTTGCAGTGTTTAATTTGTTTTCCTAGAAACGATATAAAGTAAGAAGATAAGAGTGAAATTGAACCAAATGGTTAAATATTAAACTTTTGGTTAATCCACATTTTCTAAAATTAGGCGTACTCTTGAACCTGAACACTCACCTTTGTGTTTAGGAGTACTTGTGTATATTGAACAAGTTGGCGACCGAACTTTAGCAGATTGCAAAGTACTGATTGTCGACGACCAAGCCAGCAGCAGACTTGTTCTGGAAACTTTACTTGAAGACACAGTCGCCTGCGCCTCTGTGGGCTCAGGTAAAGAAGCAATTGAATATTGCAAGTACCATACGCCTGACCTAATCCTCATGGATGTTTCAATGCCCGAAATAGACGGGCATCAGACCACCGCATTGTTAAGAAAAAAGCCGTTGTGTGCTCACATTCCTATTATTTTCGTGACCTCTTCGTCAAGTGATGAAGAAGAGTCGAGATGTTGGGAATCAGGCTGCGTAGACTTTGTGGTGAAGCCGGTAAACGCTTGTACCCTACGCAACCGTGTAAAATCACACATCAATCATAAGCTTAGAAACGATTTGCTCGAAAAGCTTATCTATGTAGATAAGTTAACAGGTGCCTACAATCGCCACTATTTAGATGACTATTTACCCCGTTTAGTGAGAGATGGGTTACGTAATGTTACTCCTCTCTCCTTGGTTATTTTTGATGTTGATCACTTTAAACTGTTCAATGATATGTATGGTCATATAGATGGCGATAGCTGTTTGTGGAAGGTCAGTAAAACGATCAACGACGCCCTACTTCGACCCATGGACAAATTAGTGAGAATTGGCGGTGAAGAGTTTTTGGTTATTCTACCTAACACCGATGTAGACGGCGCGAAGGCTGTCACTGAGCGCTTATTGCGAACGGTTTATGACCTGAATATTCCTCATGCAGCATCTGAGTATGAACGCGTTACGCTAAGTGCTGGCTTAGCCGTCAAGCATGCTGATGACAATAAAACTATCGACTACGTCATGTTAGAAGCAGACAAAAATCTGTATGTGGCCAAAACCTCTGGGCGAAATCAACTAGTGGCGCCGACAGCAGTAAGCGCTGGCAAAATAAAAGCACCGAGTCATCCCACAAAACTTAAGGCCTAAGCGCTATAGCTAGAATTGCCTTGTCTTCGACGCTAGTGCAGTACTCCCAGCCTAAAACGGCCAACAGCATTCGTATGAGCCAAAGACTCGAGTGAATTCTCCAAAGTAATTCCCAATTCATTTAGCTGGGCGTAAAACAACTGCATTGTCGCTAGCGCGTCATCTAGTGCGTTGTGTTCAGGAAACGCGGGTAAGTCTAACCGTTGCCTACAAACCGTTAGCGTTGCACTATTACTCGGTAGCACCTGATGTTGTTTGTTTAACTGATAAAGTGCGAGCTGAAGTGTATCAATATAGAGTACTTCCATCTGCGGTAATCCACACCGTTTGAAGGCACTATCAAGCGCCATCAAATCTAATCGCGCATTGTGAAAAATTAGAACATGTGTCTTCAGTAGTGGTAGCAATGAATTGATGGCGTCTGCCAAGCCTTCGCCTTGTTGCAAAATATCTAAGGTCAATCCATGTATTACAGGGCTTTGTCCTAAGTCCGCTGACGTATTTATAACGTGATAGCCACTGGAGGAAAGCGCAATTTTTCCAGCTGAACCACTTACATAACCAATCGATGTAATTTGAGTTGTCACAGGGTCTAACGATGTGAGTTCTAAATCAACAGACGCCAAAGGGGTGTCGCCCAACGTTTTATCACGTAACGACTTTCTGAATTGACGATTCCCAAACAGTACCGATGCACAGGCTTCGATTATTCGCGTTATCATGGGGCTAACTTACGCCGCCAGAGAACTTCATAACCATTGCTTGATTGGTTCGCTCTATAGCCTTGAATGCGGCTTTTAGCTGATGCTTTTCTATCGATGATAAACTTGAAACCGACACACGATTGTCCGTTACTTTATTTTCCAACTGATGACGCCAACGCAAACGATTTAAGAACAGCCAAATATCACGTAGGTTAGTCGCATCTCTTTTTGAGAGCTGTGAATTTTCCGATAGCGCGTCTAACCGGGCAAGTGTATTAGGCAACGTCACGCCATCAGCTAGCGCGTATATACGGGCGATATTGTTGATTAAGGCCACGGCTCGGGTTTTAAGGTCGATCACGTCCTTCTCTTTACGGCCTTTTTCATAAATGAACTTTTGAAACACGGAAAGCGGAACCGATATTTCGTTACTATTTCTCGTAAGCGCTGCTAAGAACATATTTTGCTTCATCAAGGGGGCCCTTTGACGCTGCAACTGCTTAAATAAACTTATATCCCCGGCTGCGCAGCGAACATCAAGAAAAATATTAAAGTGCATAATCGCATCTTTAGTTGGTGCTTTTACCCATCGCTTAGCTTCTTCAATGGCTTCTTCAAGCGAGAGTCTAAGCTTAGGATTACTCGCCATAATATTACCATCGCACAGTTTAATGCCGCATTTGGCCAAACCGTTACACACATAATCAGCCATTTTTGCGAAATATTCAGCTTGCGTTTTGCTTGGCCGCTCAGCAAGAAGCAGTCCATTGTCTTGATCCGAACCCATCGTCTGATCCTCTCTTGCCTGTGATCCATAAACAAGCCACGCAAACATCATGGGGGCTTTCCCGTTAGCCTGTTGGAAAAAGCCAATAAGCTTTCTTGTCATAATATCGGTAGCTTGAGATAAAATTTTGCCAGCAATGTCATAGTCCCCTGCTTTTTTCGCATGAGCAGAGAAATAATGCGGCAATTGCCAGGATAGCCGTGTTAATTCGTAAAGGTTTTCCGCTTTGCTTAGCTCTCCAATTATAAAAAGAACGTTACCACGCTGATGACGAATAATATCGCTGGCTGTCACCATACCCAATGGCACAAGGGTTTGCTGGTCGATAACCGGTAGGTGATGGATGTTCCTTTCGGTCATAAGCGCCAAGGCATCAAATAGCGTTCTATTTCCCATTATCTGCGCAGGATTAGGCGTCATTATATGGCTGACTGGAAGATGAATACCGAGAGAGGCGGCAACCACTCTTGAACGTAAGTCTCGGTCGGTGATAATGCCAATAAGCTTATCTTCTCGTGTAACCAGTAATGACGATACCTTTTGAGTTGTCATAAGCTGCGCCGCAGCTGTAATTGAGGTTTCTACGTCCACCGACACGGGAGACTTATTAATAACATCCTCAAGCCCTTTATTAAGCCACATGGAGTTGCTATCGGAAATAGCATGGTTTTGAAGGGCATTATTGCGCAGCCCATCAAAAAAATTTCGAATTGCTGGCAGTTCAAATAACGGGGTAACAGCAGACGCTTCAAAACAGTAAACCAGACCTGGACTGTCTACACTGATGCTTAATGAAAAATTACGTTTTTCCATTATATTGGTGTAGCCGAAATAGTCGCCCTCACTTAAATGGCGTAAAGGGGCATCTGAATCTTGGACGGAAAACTGTCCATTTTGAATAAGAAAAAGTGACGCTTTTCCCTTTTGCAGGTCGCCCACATTATCCGCTGTCAGGTAAACCAATTCAGTATGTTTTACTAGCTCAAGCTTTTGCTCTTTATCCAGTATGTCAAAAGGTGCTGAAGTGTTGAGAAAGTCTTCAACTTGTTTAGCCATCGCAGTCATAGGGAATGTCCAGTTCACAAAAAGAAAAAACCAACCTACTCACTTTCGCCAGTAGATTGGTTTTATTTTGCTAAAGCCTATCTTAAGGCAACATTAGTTTAGTGCGCTGATGCTTCACCCGCACCCTTAGGATAACGAATGCTTTCAACCAGTTCTTGGATTTCTTCTGGCGCTTCATCTGTTGCTTTGAACACAAGGAAAGCCACAATGAAGTTCACCATCATACCTAAGGTACCAATACCTTCAGGAGAAATACCAAACCACCAGTTGTCAGGCGTATTGGCCGCTGGGTTTACAAATTTGAAGTAAATAATATAAGCCGCAGTGAAGGCAATACCTGAAATCATACCAGCAATAGCACCTTTATCGTTCATGCGCTTGCTGAAGATACCCATAATAATTGCCGGGAAGAAACTCGACGCCGCTAAGCCGAAGGCAAATGCCACCACCTGTGCAACAAAGCCTGGCGGATTGATACCGAAGTAACCTGCTATGACAATGGCCACCCCAGCAGCAAGTCGCGCATACATGAGCTCGGCTTTATCGGTTATGTTTGGCATAAAGTTTCGTTTCAGTAAATCATGGGAAACAGAGGTTGAAATAACCAGCAGCAAGCCTGCAGACGTTGACAATGCGGCTGCCACACCACCCGCTGCAACGAGTGCAATAACCCACGCAGGTAAGTTCGCAATTTCAGGGTTAGCCAATACCATGATATCGCGGTCGACTTTCATTTCGTTGCGCTCGTCACCCGAATAGAACATCTTGCCATCACCGTTCTTATCTTCATATGAGATAAGGCCAGTTTGTTCCCAGTTTTTAATCCACGACGGCGCTTCTTCATAGCTGGTTCCCGTCATTTCAGGTCCATTAATGGTTTCGATCATATTCACACGGGCAAACGCTGCTAGTGACGGTGCTGTGGTATATAGAATTGCGATAAACGCTAGTGCATAGCCTGCAGATTTACGCGCATCGTGCACTTTAGGCACAGTGAAGAAGCGAACGATTACGTGTGGAAGACCCGCTGTACCTACCATTAACGCAAAGGTGATAAAGAATACATCAATGGTACTTTTTGTTCCTGAGGTGTATTCGTTAAAGCCTAACTCGACAGACAAATTATCGAGTTTCTGCAGCATATGCACCCCCGAACCGTCTGCTAAGGTCGCACCAAAGCCGGTTTGCGGCAGGATATGTCCTGTTACCATCATAGAGATAAATACCGCCGGTACAATGTAGGCGAAAATCATTACACAATACTGTGCAACTTGCGTGTAAGTAATGCCTTTCATACCGCCAAGTACGGTGTAGAAGAACACGATAACCATACCGATAACCACGCCAGACACAATATCAACCTCTAAGAAGCGGCTGAATACCACACCTACGCCACGCATTTGACCTGCAACGTATGTAAAGCAAACGAAGATTGCACAAAATACAGCAACCGTACGCGCGGTTTGTGAGTAGTAACGATCCCCAATGAAGTCAGGTACCGTGAATTTGCCAAATTTACGTAAATAGGGAGCTAAACAAAGCGCAAGTAGAACATAACCACCTGTCCACCCCATTAGATATACTGCACCGTCATACCCCATAAATGAGATAAGACCCGCCATTGAAATGAACGAGGCTGCCGACATCCAATCTGCTGCCGTTGCCATCCCATTCATAACGGGAGGTACGCCGCCACCTGCAACGTAAAAATCGTTAGTTGAGCCTGCGCGAGCCCAAATAGCGATGGCGATATAAAGCGCAAACGATGCGCCAACGATAATAAACGTTAAAGTTTGAACGTCCATGATTTACTCCTCATCTACGCCGTAGCGTTTGTCCATGGCGTTCATCTTCGCCATGTAGACAAAGATCAATGCAACAAATACGTAAATTGCGCCCTGCTGCGCAAACCAGAAGCCTAATTTAAAGCCAAAGAATTGGATTTCATTTAAGATATCGACAAAAATAATGCCGGCACCGAATGATACGATAAACCAAACGACTAAAAGCTTGGCGAGAAGAGCGAGATTCTCCCTCCAATACGCTTTTTTGTCCTCTTCGTTTCTAAATGCCATTGTTTCACCCTCATGTCAGGTTAATTGATTGTTATGATTTTACATATTCCTAACGCCCGGCTTTGTTAACGTTATTGCTGCGTGTTACGTGGTTGAGGAAAGACAATCACAAGCAGCAAAGTCAAGCATTTAGGAGCCCGCGTATTACTCTAGACCTGCCTTGAAAAATTCAAAATGAGACCATGGTCGTAGGTAGACCATGGTCGAAATGATTATAATAGCGACAGCATTGTTAAAACTAAGTTAAAAGGAACGTTATGGTTTTTGGTTGGGTAACACTTGCAGTACTGTACCTCTTCTTGCTGTTTTCACTGGCGAGTTGGGGTGAAAAGAACTCGCCCACCGCTAGAGCACTAACGTCACATCCCGCTATATATTCGCTGGCCCTCGCTATTTATTGTACCGCATGGACTTTTTTCGGCATGGTAGGCCAAGCAAGTAGAGACACTTGGATTTACCTGCCAATCATGCTTGGGCCTATTCTCGTTTACGTCTTGGGTTATAAGTTTATTTACAAGTTAACCCTCGTCAGCAAGAAGCAACACATCACTACCATTTCCGACTTCATCGCGTCGCGCTATGGCAAGCGCCAAACCGTAGCTTTGGTAGTTACGCTTATCGCGCTCCTTGCCACTATTCCTTATATCGCGCTTCAATTAAAAGCAGTGGGCGCTACTTTCCAACTTCTTACTCAGCAGCCTAACAGCAACGGCATTATTATTGCCGCCACTGGCTTCATCGCGGCATTCGCAATATATTTCGGTACCCGGCAAACGGACGTCACCGAATACCGACGGGGCTTGATGCTGGCTATCGCCTTCGAGTCGACCATTAAATTGCTGGCGTTAGTGCTGGTTGCCATTGTTGGTTATAGTGCGTGGAAGCGCACCCAGTCTGGTCCATTCTTCGAAAGTTTCACCAATGAAATAGCCTTGGCGCAGTTTGGTTCGTTTACTTTCATCGCTCAAACTATCATGGCGGCAGCGGCCATTGTTTGTTTGCCTAGGCAGTTTCACGTTGCCATTATTGATAATCTAAGCCTAGGTCATCTGCGCACGGCAAGGTGGTTATTCCCTCTCTACCTGACCATTATTTCAGCGGTAATTCCTATTATCGCCATTGCAGGCAAAGCCATTTTTGCTGGCGCTAATATCGAGCCCGACTCTTACGTACTGTCGCTGGCTGTATTTTCAGAGTCAGTTCTTCTTCAAGTGATTGTTTTTGTAGGCGGGCTCTCTGCCGCAACAGCTATGATCATTGTGGCAACACTCACACTGAGTACTATGCTCACCAACGATGTGATTCTGCCGCGTATTCTTGCATTTACAGGCAATACCGATGACAAACAGGACGTGTCGAGCAAAATCAGGCTTATTCGCCGTATCGTCATCGCGTTTATCTTGCTTATGGCGTTTTTGTACCACCAGCAAATGACCAGCAGCCGCTCGCTTCATTCAATTGGGCTTATTGCGTTCTCGTTAGTTATCCAGCTTATGCCAGCCATTGTTGGCGGACTTTACTGGAAGCGCGCGCATGCGCACGGGGTTTACGCAGGGCTAATGGTGGGACTAGTGATTTGGGTGTTGTGGCTTGTACTTCCCATCGTGAGCGAGCAAGTTTCACAAATGGAACAAAACGAACTCATTAGCCAAGGCGCTATGATTAGCTTAGCGGCAAACAGCTTTGTTTACATACTCTTTTCACACTTTGCACCGCAGCGTCTTATCGACAGAATGCAAGCTGAAGCCTTTGTGTCTCCTGCCATTTCCACTAACAATACCGTTAAAGCGCAGGCAACTAACGTGACCGTCTCCGATCTTATAACGCTATTGTCGACCTTTATGGGATCCGGTCGTTGTGAACAATTGTTGGAACAATATCAGCAACTCAATAATTGCCAATTAAAGCACGACGATACGCCAAATGAGTCGTTTTTATCATTTTGCGAACGCGCCTTGGGTGGCGTTATTGGCGCGTCGAGTGCCAAAGTACTACTAGACAGTGCATTGCGTGGTAAGAAGATGGACTTTACCGAGGTTATCAACTTCTTCGATGACACAACGCAAGCCATGCAATTTAATATGACTGCACTACTCACGTCACTTGAAAACATGGACCAAGGCATTAGCGTAGTCGACAAACACTTAAATTTAGTAGCGTGGAATAAACGCTATGCCAACCTCTACCCTTACCCAGATAACTTGTTGGCAGTAGGTACGCCCATAGAAAAGCTTATTCGGTACAACGCTTCACAAGGTGAGTTCGGCACAGATAACGTAGACGGTGAAGTAGAAAAAAGGCTGGCTCATTTGCGCTCTGGTATGCCCCATCGTTTCACGCGACAACGAATGGATGGACGGGTTATTGAGATGGTAGGTAATCCTTTACCTGGCGGAGGCTTCGTAACAAGCTTCAACGACATCACCGGACACGTGGAAATACAGCAAGCGCTTGAAGAATCAAACATTGATCTTGAGGCTCGTATTAAGAAGCGTACTGAAGAAGTACACTCCATAAACGCCGAGCTTCGACTTGAAATAGAACGGCGCTCTGATGCCGAGAAAGAACTGATAAGGGCACGAAAGGCTGCAGAAGATGCCAATGCCAGTAAAACCCGCTTCTTGGCGCTCGCAAGCCATGATGTTTTGCAGCCGCTAAATGCGGCCAAGCTCTACGTGAGCGCCCTTGAAGAACAAGAACTGACTGAGTCAGCGCTAGCCATTATTCAAAAGCTTAGCCATAGCGTGACGTCTAGCGAAACACTGATTGGCACTTTGCTGGATATTGCACGCTTAGATCAAGGTGAAATGAAACCCGATATTGAGTCTATTGATGTAAGGACCCTGCTGTCACCACTTGTGGACGAAATGGCAATGCGCGCGCGGGAAAAAGGACTTCGTTTTAAAGCGATTATACGCCCGTGCTGGGTAAAAGCTGACAAAACGTATTTATACCGAATAACCCAAAACTTGCTTTCAAATGCGGTGAAATACACGGAAAATGGCCGCGTTTTGTTCATTATCAAGCCTGTAAAAGACACCGTTTATTTCAAAGTTATCGACACAGGTATTGGCATATCTACCGATAAAAAAGACAGTATTTTTGGTGACTTTTTCCGCGCGAACGAAAGCAAGGAACACGGTATAGGTCTCGGCTTGGGGGTTGTTCGACGTTTAAGTCTGCAGTTGAACAGCGATATTAGTGTTACCTCGAAAATAGGCAAAGGCAGCTGCTTTGCGTTTAGCTTGGATAAAGCTGAGCCAAAACAGGTATCCAACGTTACAGCAAAGCCCCGCAGTACAACATTTACAGGCATGGACGTGCTTTGCGTGGACGATCAAAGAGAGAACTTAGATGCCATGCAGACCCTATTACAGAAATGGGGAATCAATGTGGTGCTTGCGAACAATTGGGATGACGCGTTGAAAGTCTGTGAGACTATTCAGCCTCAAATCTTACTCATGGATTATCAGCTCAGTCATGACAGCGAGAAAAATGGGCTAGCTTTGATTGAAGAGATTAGACATCGACTTAATATTGTGGTGCCAGCAGCGCTTATAACGGCGACACCAGATGAAAGCTTAGTTACACAGTGTAAAGCCCAAGGCGTAAACTTCTTAGCTAAACCGCTAAAACCAGCGAAACTGCGCGCACTACTTCAAAGTATGACGCGCTACATCAGGGAAGCGAAAAACGTGTAGCTAGTAGCTCGCTGCAGGTTTTTCGCTATATGTGTAAGGAAAGACGTCTAGAGTAATTCGTCGTGTGGTTTACTTTCTTCAATTTTAACCACCGGCGTTTCTACGCTCGACTTTGCCACCACTTTTCCCATTGCTCCCCACTTCTCTTTAGGGTTGAGCAAAACAGGACGGGTTAAAATTAGGTTATTAGGATACATGAGAGTTTCACGCTCAGCGGTAAGCAAGCGCGTGCTAAACGGCCCTACATCGGCAATCACACCTTCAATGAAGTTATCGCCGTCGAGAATGCGCACATAATTACCTCTGCGATAGGCTACGTTTGTGAGCAAAATAAAGTACGCAGTGATGTTACTGATGAGTGACCAACTAGCAAAAAGCGCAACACCGGTTACCGTGATGATAGAAGTGGAAAGCACTAAGAGCCCAGAAAAATCGATCCCCCATGCTAGCAACAACAAGGCTAACGATACTGTAGCGACAATAACCCGTGCAGCAAAAAGCCCTTTAATAGCACTATTTGATTTTAGCTTTGACTTTACGATGTTGGTTTCTAATTTTGGCAGCAACTTACGAGACATCGCCAAATAAATTAGTAAAACCAAACCACTCCACACGACATTTGACTGGTACTGAGTTAACCACGCCAAAAACCCATGCCACCACTCATTCATTAACACAAATCCTTACATTTTTTCGTTAAGCAGACTGACCTTAAATTCTGATTTTACGTTAAAAAGGCCGACGCGCTCTAATGCTAACGCGAAAAACAGTCAAGTTCATGCATTAAAAGCAATCGACACAACAAGAATTATTCGTAAGACACCCCCGAACACTTACATTAGTATGCGCGCAAAAATGACTTGTCTATTTAACAATCACGTTCTAACGTGGTAATAGATTGGTCGATAAAACGACAAAATAAAACACAAACTACAGGCTTTTTTATAATGCGCATTGCAATTCTTTCTAGAAATCCTCGTCTTTACTCTACTTCACGCTTAGTCGAAGCTGGGCAGGCTCGCGGGCATCAGGTTGACGTTATCGATACCATGCACTGCTACATGGATATCACCAGTGCGCGACCGTCAGTTCGCTATAACGGTAAGCGACTACCCTATTACGATGCAGTGATCCCGCGAATTGGCGCATCGGTTAGCTTTTACGGCACATCGGTCGTTCGCCAATTTGAAATGGTGGGCACATACAGCCTTAACGAGTCGGTTGCTATCAGCCGCTCTCGAGATAAATTGCGTTCATTGCAGCTTTTATCACGTAAAGGCATAGGTATGCCTAGAACAGGCTTTGCACACCACCCTGACAAAATCGACGATGTTATTAAAACGGTTGGCGGCGCCCCAGTGGTTATTAAGTTACTTGAAGGCACGCAAGGTATTGGCGTGGTATTGGCCGACACGCAAAAAGCGGCAGAGTCGATCATTGAAGCCTTTATGGGCCTTAACGCCAGTATTTTAGTGCAAGAGTTCATTAAAGAAGCGGGCGGTGCAGATATTCGTTGCTTCGTGGTAGGTGGAAAAGTTGTAGCAGCGATGAAGCGCCAAGCAGCACCTGGGGAATTCCGCTCTAACCTTCACCGTGGCGGTCAGGCAAGTTTAGTTCGTCTAAGTCCAGCGGAACGCAAAACAGCGGTAGATGCGGCTAAAACGATGGGACTAAATTGTTGTGGCGTAGATATTCTTCGTTCGAACAACGGTCCAGTCGTTATGGAAGTAAACTCTTCGCCGGGCCTTGAAGGCATTGAGAAAGCGACCAATAAGGATGTCGCCAGTATGATCATCGAGTTCATTGAAAAAAGCGCAGAGCCGCACAAAACAAAAACCCGTGGAAAGGGCTAGCGCCCTTTAACCTTTGCTATGCAATAACGTAAATATAGGAAAACGTTAGTGGTAAATGATGTTTTAAGAATTGGGGGTGAAAACATTGCTCCTGGCGAAACAAAAAAGATTGAGTTAGAAATGCCGCCGTTGTACACGGCCACCAATATGAGCATTCCGGTTTACGTTAAACGAGGAAAGCGACCAGGTCCCATTATGTTCGTCAGCGCAGCCATTCACGGTGACGAATTAAATGGCATCGAAATAGTAGGCAGACTTATCCGCTCAAAAGCGATTGAACGCCTAAGAGGAACCCTTATCGCGGTGCCTATGGTTAATGTGTACGGCGTACTAAACCAGTCTCGTTATTTACCCGATAGACGCGATTTGAACCGCAGTTTTCCAGGGAGTAAAAAAGGTTCGCTTGCCGGTAGGTTAGCCAACTTGTTTTTCAAAGAAGTGGTAAGTAAGTGCGATGTCGGCATTGACCTTCACACCGGCGCTATACACCGAAGTAACTTGCCACAGATTCGCGCTGACTTAGACGACCCAGAAGTACTGGAAATGGCAAAAGCGTTTGGCGTACCTGTACTTCTTAACGCAGAGTTACGCGATGGCTCTTTGCGCGAATCGGCCAGTGAAAGTGGCGTTAAAATTCTGCTTTACGAAGCAGGCCAAGCGTTACGTTATGACGAGTTTTCTATTCGTGCCGGCGTAAGAGGCATTATTAATACCATGCGTCATTTGGGCATGCTGAATAAAAGCCGCAGCAAGGGCCACAGTATCGAGCGTTTTATAGCGCGCCAAAGTGGATGGGTTCGCGCGCCAGAAAGTGGCTTTGTGACGCATCTAGCACAGCTAGGTGACCATGTTGAGAAAGGTGACAAACTGGCCATTATTGCTGATCCGTTTGGCAATTATTTAGACAGCCTTGAAAGCCCTGCAGAAGGTGTTGTAATTGGTAAACAAAATATTCCGCTTACCCAAGAAGGTGAAGCGGTATACCACATTGCATACTTTTCAGAGCCTGATACTGTTGCAGAACACGTAGAATTATTACAAGACAATTTATTGCCACCAGAACAGGGTCCTGTTTTATAAAATTGGTAGAAAAACTGATGAACAATAAAAAAATTGTTGGTGCGGTAGAGCTGTGCGATTTACCCAAACTCGCCATCTCTGATTTGAACGTACGCGTTGATACAGGGGCGGCAACGTCTTCACTTCACGTTGATAACATTGAAGAGTTTGATCAAGACGGTGAATTATGGATTAAATTTGATATTCATCCGGACATTCACAACGTTGAACGCGTGGTTCGCAGAGAAGCACGTGTAGAAGGACAAAAACGCGTAAAAAGCTCAACGGCTACACTTGAGAAGCGCTATGTTATAATTACGCCTATAATAATGGACGGGTACCAGTGGGATATTCAGTTAACCCTAACGGACCGCTCTGAAATGACCTATTTGATGCTGCTCGGAAGAGAAGCAATGAGTGGTCAATTTATTGTAGACCCTGAACACGACTTTTTGCTGACGGGGAAAGACTAGCAATACAAGTTTGCCAATGGTTATTCAACGTTAATACCTGCGGCAACTTGCAGTAAGGCATGCGTTTAGTGCATGAAATACAAAATATGGACGTTACGAAAAAAGCCCTAAGTGTTGCCGCTTTACTGTTGAGTGTATTTACACTATTGAGTGCTCATGCTCAGCAGCAAAACACAAATGAGGTAAGTACTGACTTACCTCACACCGTTCTCCGCTTGCCAAATATTCATCCTGGACGAGACGCCGTATACGCCTACGCTAAACGTCTTCTCACAGAATCACTGCGCGTTACTGAACCTCAATACGGTTCTTTTGAACTGATTGTCAGCGACCAAGAAACGGCGCAAGAACGTCAACTACGCAGCCTTGAACACAACATGCTAGACGTGACGTGGAGCGTTACCTCGACAGAGCGTGAACGTCAGTTCCTGCCCATTCGCATTCCCATTATGGCGGGTCTTTTTGGTAAGCGTGCACTGCTGGTCAGAGAAGGCGATACGCGACTTAAAGAAGTAAAGTCATTAAACGCGTTACGAGCATACCGCGCGGTTTTGGGCTACGACTGGCCCGATACGAAGATATTTCGCGCAAACGATATCCCAGTGTTAGAAACGACCTACCGGGCGTCATTTCGCATTGTTTCAGAAGGCTTCGCCGATATGTTTCCAAGAAGCGTAATGGAAATCAAAGAGGAGCTTTCAGACAAAACCCTTTCTCGCGGCCTAACTATTGATGAACACCTTATAATATCGTATCCAAGCCCCATCTTTTTCTTTGTAGGAAGCGACAATCAGGCATTAGCCGGGCGGATAGCTGAAGGCCTGTTAAGGCTCTTCGAAACGGGTAAGTTTCAGGAGCTACTGTTAGCTCACGATAACTTTAGAGAAGGTATGGCACTTAGCGAAGGGCGAACGGTTATTGAAATTGACAACCCTTTGCTAAGTGAACAAAGCCGCTTGGCATTGGAAAAGTTCTTACCGGAATTTGCTACCTCAGAAGCCGTGCTTAAGTTCGACGTTACTGAACCGGCGGCTCCAACTCAAGTTGTGAAGCAATAAGTACCGCTTGTGTGCGGTTGTTTATGCCCAACTTTTTAAAGATAGCAGTAACATGCGCTTTAACCGTGGCCTCTGCGATATCTAAATTAAAGCCAATTTGCTTGTTAAGCAAGCCGTCTCGCATGTAACAAAGCACCTTGTATTGCGAAGGTGTTAGCGAGGCAACTTTGTCCGCTAATTCAGAGAACTCTTCATTCACCTCATCAACGTCTTCGCTTAAGTTATCAGGTAGCCATACATCGCCATCCAGAATTGCTTCTACGGCGTTTGCAATATCCTGGGCACTGGCAGTTTTTGGGATGAACCCTAGCGCGCCCACGCTAATAATCTTTGAAATAAGTGTGGTGTCTTCTGTGCCAGAGACTACGGCAACAGGAAGTTCGGGAAAGAGTTTTCGAATATGCAGCAAACCAAACAAATCATTGCTACCCGGCATGTGCAAATCAAGCAACAATAAGTCGATATCCTCGTTGTTGAGAATATCGACTGTAGTGTTAAGGTCTCCCGCCTCTTTGAGGGTTAAGGCTGGAAGTGACAACGACAACGCGCCTCTTAGTGCATCGCGATACAGCGGATGATCATCAGCGATTAGAAGGGTTATCATTGTCTATATCCTTAGTTTCTACTTATTTAGACGTTCCTCTATCAGTGTATCAACAACCGATGGATCCGCCAACGTAGATGTGTCACCTAATTGCTCATGCTCATTGGCGGCAATCTTACGCAAAATACGGCGCATAATTTTACCAGAGCGGGTTTTAGGTAATCCACGAGACCATTGGATCATATCAGGTGTAGCAATCGGGCTTAGCTCTTGACGCACCCACGCCTTAAGCTCTTTAGTAAGGGCTTCATCTGCTTCAACCCCTTCATTTGGCGTTACGTAAACGTAGATACCCTGCCCTTTGATATCATGTGGGAAGCCAACAACGGCAGCCTCAGCCACTTTAGGATGGGCAACAAGTGCACTTTCGATTTCAGCGGTGCCCAAACGGTGTCCAGAAACGTTTAACACGTCATCTACACGACCGGTGATCCAGTAAAAGCCATCTTCGTCGCAACGAGCACCGTCACCGGTGAAGTACACACCTTTGTATGCGCTGAAGTAGGTGTTAATAAAGCGTTGGTGATCGCCGTAAACCGTACGCGCTTGGCTTGGCCAGCTGTCTTTAATTACTAGGTTACCTTCTGCTACGCCTTCAAGCTCTTTGCCGTCAGCGTCAAATAGCGCAGGCTGAATGCCGAAGAATGGACGAGTCGCTGAGCCAGGCTTCAACTCCGTAGCGCCAGGTAAAGGCAGGATCATGTGTCCACCTGTTTCTGTCTGCCACCATGTATCGATGATAGGACAACGGCTCATACCAATTACGCGGTGGTACCATTCCCATGCTTCAGGATTAATAGGTTCACCTACTGTTCCTAACAGACGAAGCGATGAGACATCACACCCTTCAGCTGGAACATCTCCGTGGGCCATTAATGCGCGGATCGCAGTTGGCGCGGTATATAAACTATTTACTTTGTATTTTTCCACTACCTGAGCAATACGCTTAACGTCTGGATAGGTGGGTACACCCTCAAAGAACACTTGTGATGCGGCGTTCACCATTGGGCCATAAACCATGTAGCTGTGGCCTGTAATCCAGCCTACATCAGCGGTACACCAATAAACATCGTCTTCTTTGTAGTCAAAGGCATATTTAAAGGTCATCGCAGAATATAAGAGATACCCGCCCGTGGTGTGTACTACACCTTTTGGCGTTCCAGTAGAGCCTGATGTATAAAGGATAAACAGTGGGTCTTCCGCGTTCATTACCTCTGGTTCACACTGCGCTGACACGCCATCAACAGCGTCATGCCACCACACATCGTGCTTAGCATTCCAGTCTACTTCTCCTCCTGTGAGCTTATGAACTAAAACATGAGTAATAGACGGACACGCATCACCAGATAGTGCTTTATCCACATTCGCTTTCAGTGGAATACTTCTTCCAGCACGACGGCCTTCATCAGCAGTAATCACGACTTTGGCGTTGCTGTCGTTGATACGATCGGCAATCGCGTTAGGTGAAAATCCACCGAAAATCACCGAATGTACTGCACCAATTCGGGCACACGCTAGCATGGCGTAGGCAGCCTCAGGTACCATCGGCATGTAAATCGCAACACGATCACCTTTTGCTACGCCCATTTCTTTAAGTGCATTCGCTAATTTACAAACTTCATAGTGTACTTGTTGATACGTGATATCTTGGCTATCTTCTGGTGAGTCGCCTTCCCAGTGAAAGGCAACTTTTGTGGCATTGTTAGCCAGATGGCGGTCAATACAATTATAGCTGGCATTTAGCTCACCATCTTCAAACCATTTTATCGACACATCGTTTTCGCCAAACATCGTGTTTTTAATTTTGGTTGGCTTTTGATACCACTCAAGCATGGATGCGTGCTCAGCCCAGAACGCTTCAGGTTGCTCTACAGATTGCTTGTACATCTCGTCGTATTGAGATGCGGTTAAATGGGTAGACTGAAGAATGTTCTCAGGCACAGGATAAGTTTTGCTGGCGGTCATATAGATTGCCTCCAATATCAATGATGTAAATTCTTGTTGTATGGTGAAACACTCTAGCCATTCACCCACAAAGCAAAATGAGACTTTGGTCTTAGCAGCATACAACTAAGGTTCTACTAGAAAAGTATTACGACTATAGTCTTATGCGACCATTGGCTTATTTAATTTTGAGATAATAAGTACACAATCAGCAATGTTAACGTTGAATTTACATTTATTTAACCACTTTTTTGGAACAGACACGATGAAAGCTAAAATAAAAAATACGGCTACAGCAGTAGCGCTGTGCCTAGCAGCATCTACCGGTGCAGCGCAAGCAGCAACAATCGGCGACACAAGTGTGAAATTCACAGGCTACATTAAAGTCGACGCTATGGTCAGTGACTACTCAGATGGCACCATTGCATCGGGTAGCGTAGGTCGCGATTTCTATATTCCTTCACTAACACCTGTTGGTGGCGTTGACGAAGATCCACAATTTGATGCTCACATTAGAACATCGCGATTCCGCTTTGCTACTTCAACACCAACCGCTGAAGGCGATACCATTAACGGTGTTTTCGAGCTCGACTTTTTAGTGACCGATGGCGGCGATGAGCGCATCAGTAACTCTTACGTTCCTCGTGTTCGTCACGCATACCTGACCTACAAAAATTGGTTGGTAGGTCAAACATGGACAACTTTCATGGACGTAGGTTCTTTACCTGAATCTTTAGACTTTGTTGGTACGACTGACGGCATTACCTTTGGTCGTCAAGTTATGGTGAGATATACCAACGGCGGCCTTCAGCTTGCCCTTGAAAACCCAGAATCAACCATTACGCCATTTGGCGGTGGTAGCCGAATTACGAGTGACGACAGCAGCGTTCCAGACTTTGTAGCTGCCTATACGTCAAAGTATGACTGGGGTTATGTAAAAGTAGCGGGCTTATTAAGACAGTTGTCTTACGATAATGCCGCTGGCATTGATGCGGACGAAACCAGCTTTGGTGTATCGGTAACCGGTAAATACAATTTGTCTAATGGCGACGATATTCGCTTCACGTTCAACACGGGTAAAGGTTTAGGCAGATACTCTGCGCTAAACGCAGTTAATGGTGCAGTACTTACCGAAAGCGGCGACCTTGAAGCCATAGACTCAACAGGTTACGGCGTTGCGTATCGTCACAAGTGGAGCGAAAAAGCGCGCAGTAGCATCATGTTCTCGGCGTTTGAAGCAGACAATGACGTATCATTAACGGGTTTAGCTACCACTGAAAGCACTTATAGCACACGTGTAAACTACTTGTACTCGCCAACTAAAGCGCTAACCGTTGGCGCTGAATACGCTTTCGCAAAGCGTGAAATTGAAGCCGGCCTTGAAGGCGACATGAACCGCTTCCAAGTTTCAGCAAAATACGCATTCTAATACATGCACTAAGTTAAAAAAGAGAAACGGCACTGAGCTCATCAGCGCCGTTTTTTTGTGCATACAGAAAAATAGAATGGCGCGCTACATTAGCTACATAGTAGTGAAGATAATACCCAAAGGCATAATAAAGAATAAGCCACCGATATAAGCTGCGCCGTACATTTTCCGCTCTGCCGCTATCACTGATAATTGATAAGACAAATTGAGCGGAATATTGCGCAATAAAGGCAGCCCGTAAATAAGCGTAACGCCCAGAACGTTATAAATCAGGTGCACAAGCGCTATTTGTAGTGCAAATCCACTATTAACCCCCACTACACCCAACGCTGCGATAAGCGCAGTGATACATGTGCCTATATTTGCGCCCAATGTGAACGGATAGATATCCTTAGCTTTTAAAATTCCACTGCCAACCAAAGGAACCATGAGCGATGTGGTGGTTGACGAGGATTGCACTAGCACTGTCATCACAGCACCCGACGTTATTCCAGAGAGTGGCCCTTTTCCTATGCTGGTATGCAATAACGCCTTTGCCTTGCCTACCATAAGTGATTTCATAATTTTACCCATGTAGGTAATTGAAAACATAATAAGGCCGATACCAAGAATTATTTTCGCTACGCCCGGATAAATAGAAGGTAAAAAGGAGAATGCTTGTGTAACTATGTCTGTTACCGGTTGCGTCATCGCTTTAATAGGATTAACACCAGACACACCGATGGCTTCACCTGTATGGATAAGCGCAACCAATTGGGCACTTAAAAACTCCAAAATACCAAACGCCATTTCAAGAGGTAAGAAAATTAGTACCGACAGTACATTGAAGAAGTCATGAATAGTGGCCGCATTGAAGGCTCTTTGAAACTCATCTTTTTTTGCAACATGACCAAGGCTCACCAAGGTGTTGGTAATACTGGTCCCAATGTTGGCGCCCATCATCATGGGTATAGCGATAGTTATGGGTAAACCACCCGCTACCATTCCGACAATAATAGAGGTAACCGTACTTGAAGACTGAATAAGTGCGGTACACACCATACCAATAATCAATCCCATGACAGGATTAGAAGCAAAACTAAAAAGAGATTTCGCGTGGTCGCCAGTAGCAAATTTGAATCCGCTGCCAATCATGCTGACAGCTAATAACATCACATAGACTAACAAGGCTAAAAGAAGCCACTTACGCCAGTTATGTGCTTTTTCTAGCACGCTGTTCTGGGCTAGTTGAGGGTCAATCATTGACATAATACGCACAAATTCATACTTGAAAAACACATAATATGACGTGCGTATTACACAAAAATGACGGGGGAGTGAAGTGCTACCCCGCCAATCTTAGGAAGAAAAAATTCGCTTAGAAGCCTAAAGGATACTGCCTTAGTACACCGTGAATGTCGTCTAATGTTTCCTTCGAAAGTGAAATATCAAACGCGTCTATATTTTCTTTAAGTTGAGGCACAGTGGTAGCGCCAATAATTGTTGAGGTAACACCAGGCACTTGCTTACACCACGCCAACGCGAGCTGCGAAGGTGTTATTCCTGCTTTTTCTGCAATCTTCATATATTCAGCTGTAGCTGCCTGCGCTGGCGCTTTATCTCTAAATAACCCCATACGCTGAGCTAGTGTCCAACGACTACCTTCCGGTCTGGCTCCATCCTGATACTTACCACTTAACATACCCGTTGCTAACGGCGACCACGGAAGGTAAGCAATGTTCTCTAGTTCACACATTTCAATTAAATAAGGCCAGTCTTTCGCATGAAGTAAACTGAACTCATTTTGGATAGAAACTGGAAGCGGCATATCCAGCTCTTTGCAAAGTGTAAGAAAGGCGTGAATGCCCCAAGGCGTGTCATCTGACAGCCCCCAGTGTCTAATTTTCCCTTCATCCAGCGCGCGCTTAATGCCTGAAAGGATATCACGCATACCATCCAGTTCTTTCTCTCGATTGGTTTTGGTTGGATCAGCACCATCCGGCCAATGCTTACCGAAATGAGGTGTAACTCTATTCGGCCAATGAAGCTGGTAAACGTCGATATAATCCGTTTTTAAGCGTTCTAATGAATAGGTGAGTGCGTTTGCGATAGCGTCAGCTGTAATGGGCCCTGCGTTTCGAATGTAATTCAAACCGCTGCCAGCAATTTTAGTCATTAAAACAATGTCAGAGCGCTTTGATTCGTTCCGCGAAATCCAATTACCGATAATGCGCTCTGTATCGCCATAGGTATCTACATTTGGGGGAACAGGATACATTTCCGCCGTATCGACAAAGTTCACGCCTTTATCCAGGGCAAACGCTATTTGCTCGTCTGCATCTTGCTGGGTGTTTTGAATGCCCCATGTCATTGTGCCCAAACACACATCCGACACCTGTAAGTCGCTATTTCCTAAGCGGTTAAACTTCATTTTTGCTTCTACCTTGCTTGGCTTATACCTTATTGATGCAATAATAAGTCGACCGCTTAAGAAATAAAAATGCTCTCTGTATTTATGAGGCTTTCTTAATGGTCAACTCGGCTTCTACACTTGCTAGCCGCGCCTCAATATCTCTTTTGGACTCGACCATTTCATTCGCCAATTCTGCGAGTGATTTTAACTCTGCAACCCCTAACTTTCTGGTATTAATTATTTGATACTGACGCTTCCAGCGATAAAAGAAAGTAAGAAAGTTAACAAAAGCTCGGTGAAATGTCGCAGAACTCTTGATCAATACCAGAATTAACACGATAGACGTGAGCGCAGCAACTAAAAGCCGGTGAGGTAAGCTACTTATTATCTTTGTTCAGTGCCTTAGCGAGCGCGTAATTGCCTTGCGACAAGGCTATATCTGCCACTGAGTTACCAGCTTTATCTACATGCTTAGGATTTGCGCCTTTTTCTATTAGGCTGCTTACAATCTCTTGTCTATCGAAGAGGCTTGCAAACATTAGGGCCGTTTGCCCATTTGCGTTTTCTTCGTCTATATCGCAATCGGCAAATACCAGCTGCTTTGCCACACTAACATGACCTTTAAATATAGCGCCCATAAGTGCAGTATTCCCGCGGTTGTCTTCTTGACACGGGTTTACCTTCGCCTGCTCAATAAGAAAGTTTACGGTGTCAGTGTGACCGTGGTACGCCGCAAGAATAAGTGCTGTATAGCCTTTTTCATCTGCGACGTTTACATCTAGCCCAGCGTTATAAAAGGCTTGCAACAGGGTGCTGTCGCCTTCTCTAGCTGCGTCGAAATACCGCACTTTTAGTGCTTTAATAGATAGCGAAGCTGATTGCGCAGGTTTATCCGCCGCACTAGTTACTTGTGTTACAGCACTGGCATCGAAGCTGAATAGAGTGACAATAACGAACAGTGTTGGTAGTAGTGAGTGCTTAAAAATAGACATTGTGCCCTCTTTATTTATCGACGCAAGAAGTGGAAAGGAATGTTTGAGATTAGGTAGCTACGCATTAGGTGGACTATTTACCAACGATAAATAGCCCACCTTTTAGTGCTTCTGACTTAAGTACTTCTGACTTTAGTAGCTCTGGTTTATTGCATTAGCGCCGTCAGGCTTTCTGCCACTTGTTTCGCTTTAGCTGCACGTGCAGCCTGCTGTTCCATCAAGTCTTTCGCCGTTTGACGAACTTTAGCCATTGGTGCTTTTGCTAGTTTAGCTACGCCTTTGCCGTAGTCTTTATCTGCGTTGTACATATAAGCACTAATAATGACGCGGATTTCTTCTTCAGGCACCGATGCCAGTGCTCCACCTAAGTTATTAATCAGGTTTTGCTGGCCTTCTTTGGTTAGCTTTCTGAAAAACTCCCCTGCTTGTTTAAAGCTCTGCTCTTTGTAGAACGGAATTTGTTGCGTCATACCTGCAAGCGGTTTGCTTGAGTAACGGAACGCTGGGTCTTCGTTAAGATCAAGGCGTCGACTTGGCTGATAATTCACATCGCGATTAGTGCTAGTTGTACGCAGCTGACCATGTTGCTCGTGGTTATTGGTAACCGCATTTTTGAGGTTCTCACAGCTGTACTCCCACATGAAGGTTGGAACGAGGTTTAGGGGCTTTGACTTCTACGCAAACTTGGTCGCCATAATAGTTATCAGCGTAATTGCATTGCGTTTGAATGGGTTGATTAGTTGTAGAGGAAACACGGTGGCTATTCGCCGTTGTTAGCTTTTTTAATAGTGCGCTCATTTGGCTCTCCTTCTTAAGTTGAGAGCATTATCATTAATTGAACAAAACTATTGAAATGGGTTAAAACGATTCAAATAATTAATTTATTAGATTGTAAAGGTACTCGCTAATCGAGAAAACATATGAAGTTAGTAAATGATGCGTGACGAAAAAAAATTGATAGAAATTTGCAGTTCACACTGGGGGATTGCGGCGCCATTTCAAAGCAAAAAGAATAAATGACGCCAGTTTACTAGAGAACCCCTAATATCTGGTCTCCAACCTCTTATCTCTAACCTTCAAGCCATGGCCCGGTTATAGCTAAGGTCTTCGTTGGAGAGTAAATATTCACGAACAGCGTATTGCCGTCAGGCGAGAAACACGCGCCGGCAAGTTCAGTTTGCGCATGGAGCTTTGCAAAGTTATACACTTCTCCATTTGGTGTAACACCGCGTAAATGGTTATCAACAATGTCGGTATATTGGTCTTCACACACCAGAAGATGTCCGTTTGGACATACGGTCAAGTTATCGCCGAAGTTATATAAGTTCTTGTCTTCGCTTTCTAAAAATAGCTGAAGCTTGTCTTGTTTACCATCAGCAGAAGGAACAAGTTTCATTACTTGACCGAGCTGCTTTTGGCCGCCATTAGTACAGCAAAAATAAAGCTCATCTTCACCCCAATGTATACCTTCACCGCGAGCGAATAAGGCAGCACCTTTCTCGTATCCTCTAGCGCGTAAGTCATCGTTCGGGCTTTCTGGATTGTCTAATGCTATCCACTCAACGTCGAACCACGTCGCCAATGGCATAGTTGTGGAACTCCAGTTACGTGTATCAAACTGAGGTTTATTTTTTACTACCAGGGCTTCTAATTGGCCGCCAGCTGCCAAGTTAGCGTACTCGTTAGGTACAAAGCGATATAGCAAGCTGTCACCCTGATCTTCAGTCAGGTAAACAATGCCTGTTTTGGGGTCAACACATGCCGCTTCATGGTTAAAGCGCCCCATTGCTTTAAGCGGTTTAGCTTCAATGAGTGAGTCAGCGTTTGCAGGTACTTCAAATATGTAGCCGTGATCTTTGTTTACCACATCGCCGTTGGGGCCATGAGGTCGGTCTACGGACTCTTCACACGTTAGCCACGTGCCCCAAGGCGTAATGCCGCCCGAGCAGTTTCTTACCGTTCCAACAAGACTGATAAACTCTCGCTCTACCATTTTGGTGGTAAGGTTATACACCATGGTTGTAGTGCCGCCTGGTAAAGCAACCCCACTATGATAGTTGTCATAGGCCAACTCGCTAGTATGCTTTTGAATAGACTGTGGCTGAGCACTCAAATGTTTGGGGTGCAGTTCGTGGTTACGTATAAGCGCCACTTTGTCGCTACTGCCTTCTAGAGGCAAACAACCCATACCGTCCGCTCTGTCAGGTACATGCATACCATCAGACATGCTATTTCCAAGGCTTGATATAACCTTATAGCTAAAGCCTTTAGGTAAATCGAGCAGCTTTTGAGGGTCGGCGACTAGTGCACCATAGCCTTCACTAATCGGCATAGACGCCAAATTTATTTTCTTACCAAAAGCACTGGTCGCTAGGCCACCAAATGCCAAAGAGCCTACTAAAAACTGGCGTCGTGTTATCATCAAAGTCTCTCACAGCACTAAATTCAAAAATTATAACTCGGTATTGTTACAGTATGACAAAAGGAGCTTATAAAACTTACAAGAGAGCCGCTTTTTCAGGTGAAAAAGAGAACCTAGAACACGATCAAGACTTGGCTAGCCAATAGCGGATAATTGCAAACTTTCTTTAAATTTAGGGCAGTTTTGTGTTTTCATTGATTCCCGCCCAATGTGCTTCCGGTTCAGGCCTTGAGAAGTAATAGCCTTGAAATTTTTCACAGCCTTTACCTATTAGGTATTTTAGCTGCTCTTCACTCTCTACACCCTCTGCAATACATGTGACATTCAGTGCTTTGGCCATTTCAATAATTGCATCAACAATCTGCGCTGCTTTTCCATCAAAGTCTTTTCCTATGTCGTCCACAAAGTATTTATCTATTTTAAGCTCACTGATAGGGAGAACTTTCAGGTATGCAAGACTGGAATATCCAGTACCGAAATCATCAATTGAAAAGCGAAAGCCGAATCTTGCGAGTTCAAGCATGGTTTCCTTAACCAGCTCAATATCCACCACTAAAGCGGTTTCTGTTAATTCCAGCATTAACATGTGAGGTGGAATGCCGTATTGATTTACGCGAGAAAGTAGCGAATTTATAAAGTCAGGCACAACGATTTGTCTAGCGCTTATGTTGATCGCAATACTGGTTTTTAAACCGCTTTTCACGAAGTTACTAATAACGCTCAGCGTTTTTCTTAAAACTATGTCACCTATTTCGCAGATAGCGTAGCTCTCTTCGGCAATAGGAATAAATTCACTTGGGCTTACTGGACCTAACTCTTTCGAGTACCACCGCACCAACGCTTCGAAAGAAGAAACCGTTCCATCATGGGTAACTTGAGGCTGAAGTACTATTGATAATTCATCGCGTTCTATCGCTTGTTCAAGCTTAGATTTTATATCTAAGTAACGGTCGAACTCTTTAAACCCATCCTCTGAAATATGACAAAGACCAAAAGGTGCCGACCTTTTTGCCCTTTTAACAGCCTGTTCGATTACATTGATGATTGACTCAAAGCTTTGACCTTGCGGGTTAAAGATAGCACTGCCAAGTGACGCGGTAAGAGACCATTTCACTGAATTTATGACAATATCGAAATGACGTGGACTAAGGAGTGCGCTTTCCACTAAGTTCGCATCAAATTTATGGAGGTCTTCTTTTATGTAGGTTTTTTTAGACAGTACGACAAAACTATCACCGCCATATTTAAAAATTTCATAATCGTGGCCGATGACGAAAAGCAACTGCTCTGCAATCTTTCTTATAGCATAGTTGCCGTTACCAAAGCCAAAACGCGTATTGATTTGCGCCATATTATCGATATCTAACAACAAAATATGTATATATTCTTGCTTCAACGATGCGCGTAACATCAAGTCTTTAAAGCGTTGATGGAACCACTGCTGATTTCGAAGGCGGGTAACAGAGTCAGTATAAGCGAGGTTATAAATGGTATCCTGCGCTTCTATACGTTCACTAATATCCCGTATAACACCTATAAATCCCCTTTCACCCTGGTCAAAACTCTCCGACAATGACAATTCCATCTGGAATATATCGCCGTTTTTTCGCTTAGCCGGAAGCTGACGACCTACTCCTATAATTTTACCTACCCCAGTCTCCATATAATTGCGCATATAAAAAGCATGGTTAGACGCATAAGGTTCTGGCATTAGAATCTCTACAGATTGAGCGATTAACTCGCTTCGCGTGTAACCAAACGTTTTAAGCGCAATGTCGTTACAATGTGTGATTGTGCCCTTGACGTCGATACTAAATACAGCATCATTGATATTATTCAAAATATTTTGAATTTTCATCGCTCGCTCTTCATTGAGAGTAAGCGCGGTTTTATATTCAGTAATATCTTCAAATGCACCGAAAAGACGCTTCACTGCGCCATTCTTATAAAGCTCCGCTTTCCCAGAGGCTCTTACCCATCGAATAGTGCCTGACGAATCGATAATTTTGCACTGAATGTCATAGGGCTGTTGGTGAAAACGGAGGTTATCAAATGCGAGCGTTAACTCCTCAGTATATCCCGGGGCGAAAGAGTTGATGGCTTTTTGGACGTTTATGGCACTACCGACTGGTAAACCGAAGATACGGTATGTCTCTGATGACCATATTAACTTTTCAGTTTCAGGATAAAACTCCCATGACCCTGTTTTCGACATACGGCTTATTTCATCAATAAGGCTTAGGTTACGCGCGGTTTTTATTGCGAAAAAGTCCTTCTGCAGTTGTGTAGAAAACAACTTAGCTTGCAGTGAGAAAACTTGTAACTACTCATTGATGTCATGCTTGGGAGTGTTAAAAATAGCAACGAGTAAACCAATATCTTGGTTTTTCTCATTAAAGAGGCCCGCGCCTAAATACCCTTGCGCATTAAGCTCACTGAGGGTTTGATCATCGGGAAAATGCTCGCAAATGTCCGACTTGTAACCACACGCTCCAGTTAGCAAGACAGTTTCACAAGGCGAACCCTTCAGGTCATATTCAATTTGTGAAATTGGAGAGTCGTGCGCAAGCCCTACTAATACGGAAATTTTATCCGCTTTTTTGACGCCTAAAAAGAGGTAGTCAGCGTGAAGTAACTCATTAAACCCTAATAAATCTTGCTCATAAGCACTACGATTTTCCAAAACAATTGTGCTGAACTCCGATTCATTTAAAACTGACTCGAATGACATTACTTATAAAACCTTGTTAAAACATTAAAATGGAGTTTGCCACTTCGCACTGACGGAAAAAAGGCAGGACGATAATAAGTTTCAAATTTATCAATGCCTAAGCATAGCTCAACTTGCGATTAAGGCTAGCCTTGAACCTAGTCATTTTGAAATAAGTTTGTCCGCTTCCCCATAAAACCCGCCGGGCCTTAGGTTATTTCTGTATTAGAGAGTGAGTGCTGTGCCCTCTGAAACTCTACAACGCAGGGGGGGCGGTGTCGAAGCTCTAACTTAAAAAGTAGGGTAAGTTTACGGCGTGTTTCCTTCTCTCCCCCAAAGCTTTCTGTTATGCAGATTGCGAGGGAGTGACGTTCTAAATCGCAGGCATAAAAAAGCGCACCTAAGTGCGCTTTTCTTGGCTTGTGTTGCTAAGTCTAGATTAGTCTAGGATCTTAGATACAACACCGGCACCTACTGTACGACCACCTTCACGGATTGCGAAACGAAGACCTTCTTCCATCGCGATCGGAGCAATTAGCTCAACTTTGAATTTAAGGTTGTCACCAGGCATTACCATTTCTACGCCTTCTGGAAGCTCTACAGCACCAGTTACGTCAGTTGTA